>CAXHHS010000614.1:0-4880 GCA_964015645.1 uncultured bacterium | reverse complement strand
ACAATATATTTTAGGAAGCGGCGATGTACTATTAATATCGGTTAACCTTTGGGGACATGTTTTAAAGCCAGGAATTTACAGTGTGCCAAGCTCCTTTGGAATAATTGATTTACTTTCTTCTGCCGGTGGACCCTTGCCATCGGCCCGGTTAAATGATATAAGAATTATTCGAAAAAACCAGGAAGTGATTACCGTAAATGTGCAAGAATTTATTAAAACCGGAAATCAAGATTTATTAGTAGCACTACAACCGGGTGATGTTATTGTAGTATCCGGAAGTATCGGAGATATTTTTAGAAGCGTTGTGACATTTGTGAGAGATATGGCCATTATTCTAAATGTCGTAATATTGGCGACTCGACTATAGCACTAAGCGAATTGGAATAACAGGAATAATAAATTACTAAAAACAAAAGAATTAAATATGGACATCTTTGAAAATACGCGTGAAATATGCGGGAGGTCACCCATGCATAAGATTTACTCAGTCTTGCTTGTTTTACTATTGCTCCCATGCTTGTTGTTTGGACAGGGATTCGGTAGCTACAGTTTAACACAAGTACAAACTGCCAGGACGTTTAAGCCGAAAAGACTGGATTTTCGAACAAATATGAAATTTTTTACCAAGCTTGGCGATTTTATTGGTGCTTCAAAGCCAGATAATTTTCAAGCGGTAAATTTCTGGTCGGTCAATTCCAATGCACTATTAACCTATGGGATTGCAGAACATTTTGACGCCACTTTTGCCGTAAAAGCCTACCAGGATGTGCATAAGCCAAACAATGAGGCAAATGCTCCCGGCGATTTATTTCTGTTTTTAAAAACAGGCGATTTTGGACTATCAAACAACAAGTTTATGCTTGGCGGCCAATTTACAACGCGGTTTCCTACCGGGGAGAGCCACAACTATCCGTTTGAGCCGTATGCATCCAGTTCGGTTCAATTCGGCATAATGGCCTTGGCCTCTTATTATAACGATCCGTTTTTACCACATCGTGATTATAGCTTCCATTTTAATGCCGAATGGTACTATTGGAATGATGCCGGAAAAACAGTGGTCGAAGCTGCAGAAACAGGCGGCCAATCCGATATTTTAGCGGGTAATAACGCATCTGCATTTCGCTATGGCGTGGGATTTACATATCCAACTGAACTTTTTGATTTAAACCTGGAGTTTTACGGAAACACTTTTATTTCACAACCGGATTCTTTAGTTTTTAGTCGTGACGATTATGCATATTTAACACCTTCTATCAGGTTTAAGCCCACTCGTCGCCTGAATTTCGATTTAGGTATCGATATTCGTGTTTCCAGCGATAATAGTACCAGCAAACGGAGCTTTAGCCAGTCAAATATAACCTTACCGCAATATTCCTCCTGGAAAGTCATTTTAGGAACGGGCATCGTTATGAGTCCCGGGGCAGACCGGTTTAAGGGTGGAATTGGCGATAAAGCCGATATTAAAGAAAAAGTTGATTTTTATGAGCGCTTGTTAAAAGAAAGAGAAAAAACACGCTCTATCGAAGAAGAACTGCGACGCTTAAAACGTGAAAGAGAACAAGCTGAAAAGGAATTGGAAGAATTACGGCAGCTTCTGGAAGAAGAAGGTTGATGAATTAGCGTTGGTTCTATTATAAATTTTTTGTAAAATCCCTCATAGGTTTAATTATGAGGGATTTTTTTATGAATATGCAGATGACGGAAAAAGAAATCATCGAGTTGCTGAAAGACCTGAAATCTAAAGCATTAGCTCTGTATTCGAATTTTCATGTTGCCTCAGTGTTAATTTCCAAAGACAATCAACCTTTTACAGGTTTTAATATTGAATGCAGCTCTTATGGGTTGACAATATGCGCCGAGAGAGTTGCATTGTTTAAAGCACTATCCGAAGGGGAAAGAGAATTTCAAAAGATATATGTAATGGCAGATGGAAAAGAACCCTGCCCGCCTTGTGGCGCTTGCCGGCAGGTATTGATGGATTATGCACCTGATATCGACGTTTTTATGGTTTCCGAAACGGAAGAGATAAAAAAAATGAAATTAGCCGATTTATTGCCAAACGCCTTTAAAAATGATAATTTACATTTCTGATTCACATAAGAAGAGTTTTTGATGGGAAAGAAAAACAAAACAGCGATAGTGCCAACACGAGATGAAAACTACCCGGAATGGTACCAACAGGTTATACGTGCTGCGGATATGGCAGAGCCTTCGCCGGTGCGCGGATGTATGGTAATTAAACCCTGGGGATATAGCCTTTGGGAAAATATGCAACAAGTGCTCGATAAAATGTTTAAAGATACCGGGCATCGTAATGCTTATTTCCCTTTGTTTATTCCAGTGAGCTATCTGGAAAGAGAAGCCGAGCATGTAGAGGGTTTTGCGAAAGAATGTGCCGTTGTAACCCATCACCGGCTGGAAGATGATGGGGAAGGTAGATTAAAACCTGCCGGAAAGCTCGAAGAGCCGCTTATCGTTCGCCCTACATCGGAAACAATTATTGG
The DNA here is from genome assembly GCA_964015645.1 of uncultured bacterium. GTDB lineage: Bacteria > Calditrichota > Calditrichia > RBG-13-44-9 > J075 > CAXHHS01. Next base: position 2,376 of record CAXHHS010000614.1, on the reverse strand, counting down.
GGAAGTATTTGCAAAATGGGTTCAATCGTATCGAGATTTGCCACTATTGATCAACCAATGGGCAAATGTTGTTCGTTGGGAATTGCGCACGCGAATTTTCCTGAGAACCACAGAGTTTTTATGGCAAGAGGGCCACACGGCACACGCCACCGCAGAAGAAGCACAAGAAGAGACAATTCAAATTTTAAATATTTACAAAACATTTGCCGAAGAATATATGGCGATGCCGGTTATAGAAGGTGAAAAAACAGAAAGCGAGCGGTTTCCCGGTGCCGTCAGAACCTATAGTATTGAAGCGATGATGCAAGATCGAAAAGCATTGCAAGCGGGAACATCCCATTTCCTGGGACAGAACTTCTCCAAAGCGTCTAATATTAAATTCCTGAATACGGAAGGCGCCGAAAGTTATGCCTGGACAACTTCCTGGGGCGTTTCTACCAGGCTATTAGGCGCGCTTATTATGACTCACAGTGATGATGATGGGTTGATTCTGCCACCGAAGTTAGCGCCATCACATATTGTTTTACTGCCGATTATTCATGATGATAGCTCACGAGAACCCATCCTAAATTACTGCCAGCAATTGAAAAATGAATTGGAAGCAATATATTATAATAATCGCCCATTATCTGTGGAATTAGACCTGCGGGATGGCAGAGGCGGTAATAAAGTTTGGTCCTGGATTAAAAAAGGTATCCCAATTCGAGTTGAAATCGGTAAAAAAGAACTCGAAACCGAAACTGTATTTGTTGGTCGCCGCGATAGAGGACATCGAGACAAACAAACGCTATCGCGAAAAGAATTTGTTGCAAAAATAACGAATACATTGAACGATATTCAAAAAACCATTTTCGAAAAAGCGCGTAAGTATCGTGATGAAAATTTGGCTCGGATTCGCTCTAAAGATGATTTCTATGATTTTTTTACATCTAAAAATAAAGAAAAGCCGGAGATCCATGGCGGCTTCGCGCTTTGCCATTGGAACGGTGATCCTGGGATTGAAGAAAAACTAAAGAATGAACTTGGCGTGACAATTCGTTGTATTCCAATGAATTTGGAACAAGAAGAAGGGCGTTGTGTAATATCAGGAGAGCCAGGCAAACACCAGGTTGTTTTTGCTAAGGCATATTAAAAATTATAACCTGATTTCTTTGTTGAATTCGTTTTATACGTGTATTAAAAAATTATTAGAGTTACATTTAGAATCGCAAACTTAAAGGAAGTAAAGAAGGAATAATTTATGTATCACAATAGTTCTGGATTTGGAACGTTAACAACACCGGCAGTTAAAAATTTACTATTAGCCACAATCGCTGTATTTTTAATTCAAGATTTTATCGCCCCGCACCTGGATGGTGTTTTAGTATGGCTTTTACCGGAAAACTATCATTCAACGCCCATATCGCCATTTGCCCTGGTTTTTGGCGTTGTGCCATACATTGTGGCGACGAAGTTTTATCTGTGGCAATTATTTACTTATATGTTTTTACACGGGGACTTTTTTCATATTCTTTTTAATATGTTTATCCTTTGGATGTTTGGCTGTGAATTGGAACGGTCCTGGGGAACCCGGGAATTTATCAAATATTACTTTTTGACAGGTGTTATAGCGGGAGTTTCTATTGTGTTATGGAATATTTTTTGGGGAAACCCCTATGTTCCTACCATTGGTGCTTCCGGGGCAATTTTTGGTATTTTAATTGCCTATGCAATGTTTTTCCCGGATCGGGAAATTTATTTATATTTTCTATTTCCAATAAAGTCAAAATACTTTGTACTTATCCTGGGTTTTTTAGAGTTTATGGCGTTGCCCAAACAAGATAACATTTCGCATATCGGCCACTTAGGAGGGTTGATCGCCGGATTTTTTTATTTAAGACATCGATATGCTCATTGGGGAATCGGCCAAAACTTTTTTAAGGATTTTTTCAAGAAGCGAGATCGCTTTTAGAGGCTGTTTGGAAAGTTGCCACTAAGGCGCGAAGCCTCAAAGAATCACAAAGAAAAATTGAAAGTACCTGGTTAGACTTGGGCATAAAATTAGTCTTTTCAAAAACGCTCATAGTAAGAGAATCTGAAACTGCCAGGATTAGAAAAAATTAGAAATAAAAAAGCCCGACACAGCTTGCCGGGCTTTTTTATAAAAATAGAAGTATCTACGAATACAATTTTTTTTACTCTTTTACATCAATATTTTTGCTAACCTCATAGAAACCCAATTCGTTTTTATTCTTCATTTTGATCTTGATAATAGAGCCATCCGAAAAACGTCCTTTGAGGATTTCGTCAGCTAACGGATCTTCGATATATTTTTGAATCGCCCTTTTTAGCTGTCTCTTATACACATCTGACGCTGCCGACGAGCTTCTTGGTGTA
>CAXHHS010000613.1:0-4902 GCA_964015645.1 uncultured bacterium | reverse complement strand
AGATGCAATGGAGTCTCGTGGGCTCGGAGATGTGTATAAGAGACAGTTTGTTAACAGATTCAAGAGATGTGCCAGCGTATCTCGAACTAACGTTGATGGACTATATTCTTCGGAGTCAAACAAGCATGCTGCGGCAATGGTTCTATTCTCGTTCTTAAATTCATTGAATACAAGTGACCATAAAACAAACTCCCATGCTTTAACGACCAGGGAAATTTTTAACTCTCTGCTACCCATAGAATGCCGTGCTAATTGAGTCAGCACCCGGTCATAAACATCCGGTTCATCAACATCAATTCCTTTGGCATTTTTAATTCGATCTTGAAATGTTAAATAATTGGCAAGTGAGGTTTTACCGGTGCCCCTTCGGCCTACAAACAGATAGTTCTCATAATCCAGAGCATCTTCATTAAATGCTGCTTCGTAGAAGTAATACGAGCTATAATGATCTTTCAAAATCTCTTTTTCAAATTCACAAGACCTTTCTCCAAATGGATGTCTAAGCCCCGGAATTGAATTAGATTGATGTTTCATGTACTTTTTCTTCCTGAAGTATTCCGTCTTGTAATTTACCGTTACCTGTGTCATTCTGGATATCGTCACCATATATCTCCGTTAACACTCGCTCCGGCGTCATTGGGGAATGAAATGAAAATTCCCGGCTTGGCTTATGGGTATCCACCGCTTCGCGGAATGCTTTCATCGCATTACGAATGGCGAAAAAGACGCCAATACCGTACATCAGCGGTGGTTCACCGACGGCTTTTGAGCCATAAGGACCCCAAACGTTATCGGCGTTTTCCAATAGCATTACCTGGATGTCATCGGGCATGAAATACACTTCCGGCACTTTGTAACTGGCCAAAGCGTTGGAGAGCAATTGCCCTTTTTCGTTGTATTGCAAATCTTCCATCGTCATCCAGCCCAACCCCTGTGCCAAACCGCCTTCGATTTGCCCCATGTCCACTAATTCGTTGATTGGCCGGCCAAGATCGTGCACCAATTTTACGGAATCAATTTTATAAGTGCCGCGCAGGCAATCGACGGTAACTTCCGTAAGGGCGGTACCATAAACGTGATACGCAAACGGCCAGCCTTTTTCTTTGGTTTTATCGAATCCGATATCCGGGGTGGCATAAAACCCGTGGGCGGACAGCGAAACTCGCGCGAGATAAGCGTTTTGCACTAATGTTTGCCAATTCCACTCGGTCGGTTCGCCGTTATACAGTACGGCTTCGTTTTCGATGGTAATGCCATCGCGGTTTTTTAGCTTCAGCTGTTCGGCAGCGACGGGTTTTAACCGGTTGAGAATTTGTTCCATAGCTTGAAGAGCCGCACCGCCGCACAAATCAGTCGTTGCGCTGGCGGCGCTCGGCGACATATTGGCAATCCGCGTCGTATTGGTGCTTTCCAGCTTAATTCGTGCTTCGGAAATTCCCAACGCTTTCGCCGCAATGTTAACAATTTTGGTGCTAATCCCCTGCCCCATTTCCACACCACCGGTGGTAATACTAACGCTGCCATCAGTATACACATGCACTAACGCGCTGCCCTGGTTCAAAAATGTAGCAGTAAACGAAATCCCAAAGCAGATCGGCATTAACGCAAAGCCTTTTTTCATAGCGAAATTCGCCTGATTGTATTCAGAAACCCGCTCGCTAATTTGCGCAAGATTATGTTTTTCTTCCAGCGTATTCCAGGTAATTTCCGCGCGAGCGTCTTCTGCTGTTTGGCCGTAGGGAAACAGATCGCCGTTTTTAAGCAGGTTTTGCTTTTGGATTTCTTCGCAGGGAATACCGGCAACCTCCGCAACTTTGGCAATCGCACTTTCGATGACAAACATTCCCTGCGGCCCGCCAAACCCGCGAAACGCCGTATTGGGTGGCAAATTGGTTCGACAGGAGGCCGCAAACACCCGCACGTTAGGTACAAAATACGCATTGGTGCTGTGGAACAACGTGCGCTCCAAAACCGCCGGTGAAAGGTCTGCTGTTGCCCCGGCATTTTGGTAGTGTTTTGCTTCGTAGGCTAAAATCTTACCGGTTTTATCGATGCCGATTTTAAAATCGGAAGAATAGGGATGGCGTTTACCCGTCATTTTCAAATCATCGTGGCGGGGGAGTACCAATTCCACCGGTCTTTGAGTAACCCAGGCACCCAACGCAGCTAAACAACTCCAGGGAGTGGCCTGGTCTTCCTTACCGCCAAATCCACCGCCGATGCGTTTTACTTCCACTTCAATTTTGTGGTTTTGAATACCGAGGATTTTCGCTGCATGGCGTTGTACGGCATAGGGACTTTGGGTGGAGGAGTAGATTTTTATAACGCCCTCTTCCAGTGGAACGGCGCGCGCAGCCTGGGTTTCCAGGTAAAGCTGCTCCTGTCCGCCGATCTCGCAGCAGCCCTCTGCAAGGTAGTCGCATTTCTCCCAGGTTTTATCGACATCGCCCATTTTAAAGGTGCGGGCAGCCCCAATAATTTCGCCTTTCTCAAACGCTTCTCGCGGGTCGACAATAGGTGGCAATTCTTCGATATCTATGTTGATTTTTTTCACCGCTTTGTGAGCAATCTCCGGGCTGCTGGCAATCACCACCGCTACCGGTTGTCCGATAAAGTGCACATGTTTTTCCGCCAGCAGCGGTTCATCCTGGATTAAGGGGCCAACCTGGTTTTCCCCGGGAATGTCTTTTGCCGTTAGCACGGTAATAACGCCTTTCATTTTTCGCGCTTCGGAGGTGGTTAATTCCAGGATTTTCCCATGAGCAACCGGGGAGGAAAATACCGCAGCATGATACAGTTCCGCCGGTTGCGGTATATCACTAACGTATTGGGATTCTCCCCGGACGTGGGAGGCGGCATCGATGTGTTTCATAAGAAACCTCACTAATAGAGCCTTTTGGTTGAACACAGATGACGCGGATTATACGGATTTACACAGATACAAGAAGAAAAAAAACGTGTAGATCCGTTTTATCTGTGTCATCAGTGTTCAATTAATGTGGTAGTTATTTATTTTCAATGTCTAAGCTATTGCTCGTTTCGCGGTATTTGAAAATCGTTCTATTTCTAAAATTTTTAGACAAAGCGATCGCATCGTTTCAAGTTCATGGAGAAACTCTCGTTGGGCCTCTTCTACTGGAAGACTTTCAAATAAATCTGTTAACTGAACGCCGTGGCTCATAATAGCATCGGCCTCTTTATTGCGAATATGTTTTCGCACATAGAGACAATTATCTGCATTGTAAAATTGACTAATGGCTTCGGAGACACTTATAACACCGCTGGATAATGACTGAATAATCCCCAAATTCAACAGGGCAAATAGTTGCAACTGTTGCGGTGAATTTTCGGGGGTTCCGAAAAAAACTTCATTAAATTGGTTCGCTGAATTCATGTGCCAGACCTTTTAGCTATAAATTTAACACCAGCAACGCTACCGGATTTATGTTCAAAATAATGAACCTCTCCCTTATTACCTTGCTTTATAACCTTCTTCCATCTCCCGGTTAATAAACGCCGCAATTCCCGCAACACTGATTTATTGAGAGCCGGGTATTTTAAGATGCCTCCTTTAAGCGGCTGCCACTCTTGTGGCACAGAACCGGATGAATAGATATCCGAATATAGATGAAGTGGCATTTACAATCCTTTATAATAAACAATCTTTAACCATCCCGATTCCAGTTCTTCTAATGAGATTGTATCTCCCTTTCCTTTGCATCAACTTTAACTTTTCACCAATTTGCGGCCCTTTTTGCCAGTTCTTCACCATCACCATTATGCCAATTATAGAGTGTTGCCGGATCAAAATCCGCGTCATTCAGCCACACAAGCGTATGAATTTCCGGATCTAATCGAACTTGTTTAAAAAAACTCGGATTCCGCAACGGCTCGTAATAATGACCAAATAACACAGGTTCAAAGTCGATAGTCTGTTGTGTACCATCGCTAAACGATATGCTTAAAGTGTAAGTGTCAACTATTTCAAAATTTGTTATTTTAATTAACAATGGTGCCGAACTCCACTTTCAGTGAACATGCGAATGATAATACCAAAGAATCGACATATCTCGGGCATAGCTTAATTTCCTAAAATTTCGAAACCGCTTTCAAAGCTTCCTCAACATCAACCAACTCCGGGAACAATTTGGTAAAATGTGCAATGATAAACTGCCGTGTCAATAAGCATTTGTATTCAATAGTGCCGCGTACATCGCTGATAGGAGTAATTTCATCCCGGGCAATCGATAATGCTTCTTCCAAAACATCAGTATTGATTGGTTTGTCGACCAAAAATTCACAGGTGCTGTCCATGAATAACGGAATCGGTGCAACGCCGCCAACGGTTAAACCGATTTCTTTGATAACATTCTCTTCCGTTTCAATACGAATGGCACTGTTTACGCTGGCAATATCCAGAAATTTGCGTTTGGAGGCTTTTTCGAAATTGATGTTGGTATAAGGTCCTGGCGCTGTAAAAATAATTTCAGTCACAATTTCCGAAGGCGATTTAGCAAGCTTTTTGTAGTCGAGGAAAAACTTTTTCATCGGGATGCTGCGAACGGTATCGCCATCTTTTAAGATCAGACGGGTTCCCAACGCTAACAGGAAAATCGTCATATCCCCGATGGGTGAGGCATTGACAATATTACCGCCCAGGGTTGCCCGATTGCGAATTTGCAGCGAGGCGTTCAGCTGCATAAAATCGCGGATGTCCGGGATAACGCCTTGGATTATCGGATCGGAAGCAAATTCTTCGAAGGTTGTTAGGGCGCCAATATGAATTTCGCCGTTTTGCTCTTTAACACCGCGCATCTCCGGATTCAGGTTAAGGATTTCTACCTTCGCATCCGGAATGGTGTCCCCTCGCTGAACGTAAATATCCGTTCCGCCGGCGATAAA
>CAXHHS010000612.1:0-4906 GCA_964015645.1 uncultured bacterium | reverse complement strand
CCGCTGCTTACTACTGCTTCATCCTTTCCCCTTTATCCTTCAAAAGAACTGCATTATCCTTTTTGAGCCGTAAAATACGCGAGGGATCATATTTTAAAAACTCCGCTAAAATTTGCCCGGCGTGTTCGCTCAAGTGTGGTGGCGGAGATATCTTCTGATTAAAATTAACCGCATTACTTTCAAAGGCAATTGTACGCAATCCGGTGATCCGCGAACCGTTAGCCGTGAGATCGGAGATCATCAACTCCTGACCGGCATCTTGCGCCAGCACTTCTTCCATATTCAAAATACCGCCGGTTGGTACTTTGCAATCATTTAACTGGGTAAGCAAAGGGTCCAGATTATATTTCCCTATCTGTTCCGCTAACAACCGGTTTAGCTTTTCGCGATTTTTAACCCGCTGTTGATTGGTGGCGTAGAGTGGAATAATACCCAATTCCGGCCTTTCAATCACATCGCACAGGGCTTTAAATTGTTGATCGTTGCCCACAGCAAGAACAATATCTTTGTTATCCTTCGTTTTGAAAGCGCTGCCGTAGGGCACAATATTGGGATGTTCGGAACCGATTCGCTGGGGGATTTTTCCGGCAACCAGCCAGTTGGCCGCCTGGTTTGCCAGGGAAGCAATACCCGATTTCAGCAATGAGGTATGAATATAGCTCCCCTCTCCCGTTTGCATCCGCCGGAGAATCGCCAGCAGCAGCGCTTCCTTAAGCTGGTGTGCCGCTAACAAATCAATCAACGCAACCGGCATTTTCGTCGGCGTTCCATCGGGGTTGCCGTTCATATAAGTAAAACCGCTGGCCGCTTGTAATATTGCATCGTAGCCGGCACGGGGGTCGTTAGCGCCATAACCGGTAATTTGGCCATAGATAAGGTCTGCTTTAATAGAGGACAGGGTATTATAATCCATCCCCAATTTTTGGTCATCGCCCGGTTTGTAGCTGCTAATCACCACATCTGCCTTGTGCACCAAATCATAAATAACCTTTTGGCCGCTGCGCCGGGTAACATCCACGGCAATTGATTTTTTTCCCCAATTGACAGATGAAAAATAGCTCGATATATCACTATCGCCCGCTTCGCTGGAGAGTTTCCAGCTACGGGTAACATCCCCTTTGCTGCGGGGATTTTCGATTTTAATAACGGTCGCGCCCAACTCCGCGAAAAACATCCCCACCGCGGGACCGGCTAAAACATTCGCCAATTCGATAATTACTAAATTGTTTAACATTCGTTTTTCTGCCTCGATTTTGTTCATTTTTGTTTACAAACACACGAAAATCACTCTCTAATTCTGCCTTCACAATCAGCAAATTTATTACCGGAAAGCGATTTTTATATTGCTAAAAACACATCCGGTTGCTTTCGCATTTTAAAATGATGGCGTAAAATTAACCGATAAGCCGAAATTTCCTACGGAAAGATTAATGATCTCAATCACGTTCCAAGTAAGTGAAAACAGTTATTAATATGACATCTCAGGAAAGAAATCATTGAAAACCCGGTCATTACGATTCAAAAATTGAAACGTCTTATATTTTTTTGGTGAATAGTACCGTGACATCAATCACCAAAAATCAACCAAATCGAACCATATTGGCTTACACTTCTTTGTTCAATTTTCTTTGAAAACAACATAAATCGATTCCTATATCGATGGTTCTTTGAGATCGGCACATCGCACTTGTGTAAAGATTTTATAATTCGGCAATGAGACTGTCTGTTGACAGCTTTTTATGCTGCCTGTTTCCTGGAGAGGATTCTGGCATCTCAATTTCTCCAATTTTTTCCTACAATTGTTCTGTCCACCGGCGCTGGAACAAGGATGTTCATTCGCGATACGGATATCGCGGCGCTTTGGTGAACTTGCACAGTTGATTTCTTTAGCTCTCCCAAACAGTTCGCTTTCGAAACGGTTTAACAGGGAGCCAGGAAAAGCAAAGGGAATATTGCAACAACCTCAACAAGGATGTTGATTTTCTGCGCCCCTATCAGCGTTATAAACATTCCGGAAAACAAGGCCGGCCAAAGCCCGGCAATCTTATGTGATAAGCCCCGGAACTCGCTTTTCATTTCATCTCGCAGAAAATGATGTTGAACTCTCCGTTCAACGCCATAAAAACCGTTCAACAGGCCATTGTTTTTTTATGCTCCTTCAAATCAATCGAGGTCCGTTTTGATGTTGCAATGGATTGGATTCACAACATGGATGTTGGTCAGCGTTCTTTACAGCGTGGCAATTTGCCAAATGTTTGAATTTCCGATTACCGTATCGGATGGGGTCGATTCCAAACAGATGGCAATTGGCGTGCATCCCGACGGCAGCGAAGACTTTGACCCGGGTCTGGACCTGCTGGCGCCGCCGCCCCCGCCTTCCGGAACGTTTGATGCCCGGCTGCGGATCAATTTCCAGGATTTTCTAACCGATATCCGGGAAAACACGATGGCAGAAAAAGGCTTCTGCCTGCTCTACCAAACCGCACCGGGTAGAACCATCACTCTCAGTTGGGACCCGGCATTTGCCGCTTCCCTGGGGAGTTTTGTAATAACGGATAAATTCGGCGGAGATCAGTTTACGCTGGATATGACAACCACTGGTATGTTGGAAGTGGGAAACGACCCGGCCATTATCGATGGCGTCAGGATCGGCCTTACTCCGGATATCCCGGTGGGCATTCCAACGGATGTAATGCACTCCGCAGAAAAACCGGATCGCTGGCGGTTAAAGCAGAATTACCCCAACCCCTTCAATGGCTTCACCGGCATTTCTTATAGTGTGCCGCACAGCAGTTGGATTGAGGTAAGCATCTTTACTACCGGCGGGCAAAAAGTAAAAACGCTGGTTACCGGCAATCATCAAAAAGGGCTGTATCATCTTTTATGGGATGGTACCGGGGAAAAAGGTGAGGTTTTAACGAGTGGAGTTTATGTATACCGTCTTTTTTCGCCTGCATTTTCCGATGCAAAGCGAATGGTATTCATAAAATAAAGGTCATTTTCGGCAGAGAGCATCAGGCCCTGAGTAGTTTTGCATAAACGACGCTTTGCGTTCCTGAATTTTCAATGCCGCTAATTCATTCTTTTTTATTTACTTAATTAACATGGAGGCTTATTATGAATAGTAAGCTGAAGATTGTTCTGTGTATATTGCTGGTTCTATTTGCACTGCCGGCATTATCACAGACTGCTGTAAACGATACACTTGCTGTCACTATTTCTGATGCCGGCGCTGGCAGCCAGCCAATGGCAATCGGATTCAGGAGCGGCGCCTCGGATGGGGTCGATGGGAATGACGTAATCGCACCTCCCCCTGGCCCGGCAGGTTCGTTTGACGCGCGAATTATTAACCCGGCGGAAGATCTATTTACCGATATCCGTTCCGACGCGACTGCCGACCCGGACACCTTCGAATTTTCGTATCGTCCCTCAACCGGCAATGAGCCGTTAACGATGACCTGGGATACTGCGGATTTGGATAACGGAACCTTCCGGTTAGTTGACGCAGCCAGCGACGGTATTTTAGTCGATGTCGATATGACAACCCTGGGCGGCTCCGTTGACTTAACCAATGATTTCAGCGGATTTCTGGATAGTGATTGCAAAATCATCTACGATCCCGATGAAGCCATTCCGGAACCGGATATTACGGTTGATCCCCTGGCGTTTGACTTAGGCGATGTAGACATTGGCGACAACGCCAGCCAAACCGTCACCATCACCAATGATGGCACTTCTACTTTGAGTGTAACGGACGTTTCCCAGGCCACCGGCACTGGCGAATGGTCCGAAGACGGTGGTGCAGTGACACTCGCCCCCACCGAAAGCGCCACATTTGATATTACATTTACGCCCACAGATGCCGGTGCGGAAACAGCCACATTCGAGGTTACCAGTGATGATCCCGATGAAGGAACCGTTACCGTAACCGCTACCGCCAACGGCGTAGAGCCTGGCAGCGGCACACCGATAGCTCTGGATGATGATGATTCTCAAGAAATTCCCATGAACATCACCTTCCCCTTCTGCGGTGTGGATTACACTTCGGTTTTCGTCGGCTCCAACGGTTTCTTAACCTTTGGCGCAGCTGACACCGACTTCTCCGAAACCGTACCGGAATTCCTGAACGGCGCTCCCCGTATTGCCATGTACTGGGATGACTTGCGTCCCGTAGACGGCGGTGGCGAAGGCGTCGTTAGCTTTGATGATACCCAGTCCGGCCAATTCTCCGTTACTTACGACGGCGTCGCCGAATGGGCATCTGCTCCTCCCTTCCCCGGTAATGTTACCTTTACCATCACCCTGTTCGACGACGGAACCTACACCGTAGACTACGGCGAAATGGGTCCGCTCGATGGTCTGGTTGGCCGCACCGATGGCGGTGGCGCAACCGATCCCGGTGAAACGGATCTTTCCGCTGCCTCCCAGCCGATTGGCGATGGCATTGGAACGGTTTATGAATTATTCCCCGGCGATGGTCTTGATGACAATGACCTGAGCAACTTCGGCCCCATGGATTGGGGTATCTGCGTATTGCCCAGCGTGGCGGAATTGGATGTAACCCCGGGTGATTTGACCTTCAACCTCGCCCCGGATGAAATGGAAACCCAGGCGCTTACGCTCACCAACATCGGTGACCTCTCCCTGAATTTCTCTATTTCGGATTCCGAAGCCAAACTGAAAATGCCTGATGGCCGTGAAATTACTCTGCAAGTGAACAACAGGCAACGCCAAACCCTGGCGCCGGAAGGCAACTGGGTTGTGGATGAGCGCGGCGACCGCAAATTCGATCCCACCGCTTACAGCGAAGCCCAAAAAGATGATGCAACCTTCCTGCCCTCTGCTGGCAAAGCACCGGAAGACCGCTTCAACGGTTATACCGGCAGCACAGTCGATTATAACTTTG
>CAXHHS010000611.1:0-4913 GCA_964015645.1 uncultured bacterium | reverse complement strand
GTATCAAATGGGATAACATTGAGGAAATTATCTCCATCTGTCGCAAGGTTTCTTCAGCGGATCAAATGGAATTAAAAGGCATTTTGACCCATTCCGGCCACACCTATCAAGCAACTTCTCATATGGAAATAGAACGAATCCATACGGAAACGGTTGAGCGTTTGAAAACGGTTCAAAAACGATTGGCGTTGGAGAAATTTTTAAACGTTAAGATTTCGGTCGGCGATACCCCCTCGTGTTCGATTGTAGAAGATTTCACCGGCGTCGATGAAATCCGTCCCGGGAATTTTTTATTTTATGATGTAATGCAAATGGAAATCACTGCTTGCACAGAAAGCGATATCTCTTGTGCCGTCGCCTGCCCGGTCGTTGCGAAACATTCTGAGCGAAGCGAAATTATTATCTACGGCGGCGCAGTTCACCTGTCGAAAGAATATTTGGAAATTCAAACGGGCGTAAAATCTTTCGGAAAAATTGCATTTGCGGAAAAGGCAGGTTGGAGAAGCGCGCTAAAAAATACTTATCTGAAAGGAGTTTCTCAGGAACACGGAATTGTAAAAACAGACCAAAAATATTTTGATGAAATAGAAATCGGCGAGCTGCTAATGGTACTGCCGGTACATTCTTGCCTTGCTGCGAATTTGCATAAAAATCAATATCTTATCATCGATAAATCACAATAGAGAAACATTATTTGTTGACCAATGATTAATACGTTTTAGTCCTAACCATTCGCCAGGCAAATGCAAAAAAGAGGGTCACCGATACAAAAATCAGTAACATCGAACTATTGCTAAATTGCAGGCTGGAGATTAATGGGATTGCCTGGGCTTCGTTTACCGAATACCCGATATTTTGTAGTGTTGCTGTTGCACCCGGATCGCTGACAATTATATCCTGGAAATAAATTGCCCCGAGGAACATAATGGTCAACACATACAGAATGCTGATCAATTTAGACATGTCACCCTGTCGCATGACATACTCCGAATTAAGCGTTAATCGGATTTCTTCCCTGACCATTTTTTCCGGTTACTTACCTTAATCGGCAGCTTTAATGCTACTTTAAAGAGAATTGTAAGAAAATACAAATTTGTGCGTTTGTGCAGTCGAAATTGCAACAAAGAGAGTAAGATTTCACTACTGCTTTAAAGAGCTTGTAGCGATATTTGACCTGCAGGAGTCAAAATAAGGTAGAACTATAATACAAAACCAAAATGAATAATGCAATAGCGAGAGGCAAAAAAAATAATTTTTTTTAGAGAATTTGTGATATTGGTCATTTAAATCGCGGTTTTGTGACAAATGTCAATCGTTTTTTGTTGATTTGCCCGCTTAATTAGCTGTTTTGAAATTAGATACACAGCGGTTAAATTTCTGATCTTAATTGCTTGTGTGTTATTGAAAGGAGATAGAATGGGAATTTATGAAGAATCCGTAGCGCTTCATCGAAACTTGGGTGGGAAACTGAGTGTCGAAAGTAAGATGGCGATAAAAGATCAGCATGATCTTTCGATGGTTTATACTCCGGGCGTCGCACAGGTGTGTAAAGACATCGCAAAAGATGCCAGCAAAGCCTATGAATTGACGATAAAGAAAAATACCGTTGCAATCGTTTCTGATGGCTCAGCAGTTTTGGGGTTGGGAAATATTGGATCTCATGCCGCCATTCCGGTAATGGAAGGCAAAGCAATGCTGTTTAAAGAATATGCCGGGATCGATGCCTTTCCGATTTGCGTAGAGACCCAAAACGCTTTTGAGATTATCAATTTAGTGAAAAACATTGCCCCGGTTTTTGCCGGGATCAACTTGGAAGATATTTCCGCCCCGCGGTGTTTTGAAATTGAGCAAGCCTTGCAAAATATCGGCATACCGGTATTTCACGATGATCAGCATGGTACAGCAATCGTGCTGTTAGCAGCATTGATTAATTCTGCGAAACTGGTGGAGAAAAACCTGGGCGATATTAGTGTGGTTATCAATGGTGCTGGTGCTGCCGGAACAGCCATCGCTGAGCTGCTGTTGTGTATTGGGCACGACCCGCTGGTGTGCGAATCGGTTAAAAACATAATGATTTGCGACTCTAAAGGCATCATTTCCCAGGCACGCATGGATATCGGAAATAATCCCACGAAGGTAAAATTGGCAAAAATAACGAATCGCCAGGGTGTTGAGGGAACATTGGCGGATGCGCTAACAGATGCGGATGTATTTATCGGCGTTAGCAAAGGAAATATTGTTTCGCAGGAAATGGTAAAACGGATGGCAGACAAGCCGATTATTCTGGCAATGGCCAACCCCACCCCGGAAATTATGCCGGATGAAGCAAAAGCAGCCGGCGCCTTTATTGTTGGCACTGGGCGCAGCGATTTTCCCAACCAGGTGAACAACGTACTGGCATTTCCCGGCATCTTTAGCGGGGCACTGGATAAACGTGCAAAATTTATTAGCAACAAGATGAAAATCGCCGCGGCATATTCCCTTGCAGAATCGGTTCCGGCGCCAACGGTTGATAAAATTTTGCCATCTCCATTGGATAAATCCGTAGCGCCAAATGTGGCAAAAGCAGTTGCAGACGCTTATGAAGCGGAGGCTTGATATGGTAAAACTTTATATTACACTTGGCTGTATACTGGCGTTTTTGGGGGTGGCCCTGGGGGCGTTTGGCGCCCATGCGTTAAAAAGCCGGTTGGCGGAAAATATGTTCAAAATATTCGAGACCGGCGTTCAATATCACATGATTCATGCGCTGGCATTGGTTTTTGTTGGTATTATTGCCCATTGGCTTAACGATTCTTTATTGTTGAACTGGTCGGGACGCTTGTTTGCAATCGGTATTTTACTCTTTTCCGGGAGCCTGTATGTTTTAAGCGTCAGTGGAATAAAAGCGCTCGGTGCAATTACGCCATTTGGCGGTCTTGCATTTTTAGCTGGTTGGATTTTGTTGGCAATAGCTGCTTTCAAACATCTCTAATCTAATTGGAACGCTCCCCATGTTCAAAATCATTTTGCTGCTTACCAAAGATTTTTTCTTCCCCGGAATTTTTCTGCTCTGGCAATGGAAACGCCAATACGCCAGTAAATTTGAAGCGCTGTTTTTGGCACTTATGACCGGTGCATACATCACGTTTATCTATTATACCGGTGATTGGTATTTGTATGGACATTATGTACGTTACATTCTATTGGCACTCTTTTTAATCACCACAATTCGCTCATTGATTCGCGTGCAGCAACTACCATTTTGGGTAAAAAGCAATCCGCGGGAAAAATTTGGATTTTATTTTATCAGTTTTTTTAGCATGCTGTTTTTATCTCTGGCGGTTTGGGCTTTTTGGGGAAAGTTTTATTCTGTCGAACCGATTTCGCTAAAATTTCCCTTTAAAAATGGCCGCTATTACATAATGGAAGGCGGCGATTGCCCGCTGATTAATCATAGGTTCCACACCCTACCGCCGACGCCGAAAAAGTTTTCATTGGGCATCGTTAAACTTAATGCGGGCGGAACGCGTGCCAGCGGCCTTTTCCCGGATGATCCCAATGCGTACGAAATTTTCGGAGAAACGATTTATAGCCCGGGTGATGGCGTCATCATCGCCGCTGTCGATAGCCTGGAAAATTTAGCGAAAGCAGATTCAGCTTCGGAAGAAGAATTCTTCGGAAATCACATTGTTATTCAGGCAGGAGAAAACCACATCACCCTGGCGCAGTTGTTAAAGGGAAGTTTGCAAGTGCAACCTGGCGATACGGTTATCGCCGGTCAGGCATTGGCGCGTGCAGGCAATTCCGGGGAATCGCCGGAGCCACATTTGCACATTCATGCCTCGCGAAAAAATCGCCATCCCGATTGGCAGCAATACTGGGAGCGCGAGGGGATTCCGATGTTGTTTGAGGGAAAGTTTTTGGTAAAAAATGATATTTTCGAGGCACTATCGAAATAGGATGTGGAGTTAACCTTTGAAAGATTAAGAACCTTGCAAAGGTTGTGGCTAAAGAATCATTAACAACTCCCGCAATGCTTTTGCGGCAACAATTGTAGAGGCATTGGTCGGATCGATTTGCGGCGCTAATTCGACCATGTCGCAGCCAATAATATGCAAACCTTCCAATGCTTTCAACAACGTTATATACTCCTGAAAAAATATACCCCCGGCTTCCGGTGTTCCGGTACCGGGCAACAACGAGGGATCGAATACATCAAGATCGAGCGTTAAATAAACCGGAATGTTTTTCAGAGTATCAATTTGTGCAATAAAATCACTGGTATCAAACGGAAACAAGTGCGTGTGTTTTTCAGCGAATTGAAACTCTTCTTTGCTTCCGCTGCGGATACCGGCCTGGAAAATTTTTTTATCGCCTACCAAATCGTAAGCGCGGCGCATAACAGTACCATGCGAAAGCGGTTCGCCAAAAAGTTCATCCGCCAAATCCAAATGTGCATCAATTTGTACAATGTGTAAATCGGGATAATGTTTGTGCGCCGCTTTTATAATCGGAAGACTGATGAGATGCTCGCCGCCAATAAAACAGGGTTTCTTTCCCCGGCTAAAAATTTCAGTTGCCGCTTCATAAATCATTTCCAGCGCAAGTGATTTATTCCCGAACGGTAAATCGAGATCGCCAGCATCGTGGATCATCTTTTCTTGAATATCTCTTTGGAAATACGGGCTGTAATCTTCTTGCGAATACAATGTTTCGGCGCGAATTGCTGCCGGGGCAAACCGCGAACCGGGACGATAGCTGGACGTGCCATCGTAACCCGCGCCAATCAGGACGATCCCGGCATTTTCGAAATTGGCGATGCAGCCCTCGTAAGGGGTTCTTTTTAGCAAATTTCTTTGTCTCATTCTATCCTGAATGCATATTTCTGTCTCTTATACACATCTCCGAGCCCACGAGACTCCATTGCATCT
>CAXHHS010000610.1:0-4915 GCA_964015645.1 uncultured bacterium | reverse complement strand
TCGGCAGCGTCAGATGTGTATAAGAGACAGTGCTTACGCAACAAATACGCGCCTTTAGCCGAAAAGAGGAAGTAGAGCCATATCCGCTAAACATTAACGAAGAGATCGATGAAATAAAAGAACTACTGCGAAGATTGGTCGGCAAGGAAGTTGAACTGATTATCAAATTTAATTACAAAATCGGTAAAGTAAAGATTGATGCCATTCAGCTTGAGCAAGTTATTATGAATTTGGCTGTCAATGCCCGTGATGCTATGATGCCAAAAGGCGGAACACTCACATTAAAAACCGATACCGTTGATATGGATGAAAATGCTTGTGCGATCCATCCGGAATTGGAGCCTGGTCGCTATATTGTATTATCCGCTGCTGATACTGGCTCCGGCATGGATAATGAAACGCAAAAAAGAATTTTCGAACCGTTTTTTACAACCAAAGAGAAAAATAAAGGCACCGGTCTCGGCCTCTCCACCGTATATGGGATCATCCGGCAAAACAGCGGCACCATCGAATTATATTCGGTATTGGGAAAAGGAACCACATTCAAAATTTATCTGCCGGAGGTAGAATAAACGCCTTTATGGTATTTGAAAATACATCAATTTGTAACCCTTATTTATTCTGACAATGATCTTTCTGCAATGTTAGGCCATTAAAATAGTCGTGCAGTAAAAACATCAAGGATTGAATAGGGGTAGTTAAAATGAATATGATTGCACAAACAACAACAATCGTGAAACAATGCGCCTGGTGTAGAAAATTCCTGGGATTTCCATCGCGAATTTTATCACTCATTAAACAGCCGCATGTTATTTCACATGGAATTTGCTGGGATTGCCAAAAGCAGCAATTAGCATTGCTCAGCAAAAACGCAAGGATGCGTTATGAAGTTGAAGATCAAAATCAAACTCAAATGCAAATGGAAAAAGTTGCCATTTGAGTTTCGCCAGCCGTAAAAATACAATAGCAAAAAATTTGTCCAGGGGTGAGATAAATTAACCCCCTAATTGTCTTCATTGGGAATCTATATTCGTCTTAAGAAAAAAGCCCAATTTCAAAGGAGGCAATTATGTCGGAATTTTTTCATAATAAGCGATTTCCCGGCGAAAGCGATGCGTATCGTTCTAAACGAAACAAACTGCTTGCAGCAGAAAAAGACCTGCGGCAAAAATTAGAGGATATTACAAAACTCCGCAGGCAATTGCCGTTAGGTGGTAAAGTTAAAGAAGATTATTTTTTTGACGAAATACGCAATGGCATCGTCAAACAAACAAAGCTTTCGGAACTCCTCCAACCTGGTAAAAACTCGCTAATTGTTTACAGCTTTATGTACGGCCCGCAAGCCGAAGCGCCTTGCCCAATGTGCACATCATTCCTGGATAGTGCCGATAGCAGCTCGCCACATATTACCCAACGAACTAATTTTGTAGTGGTCGCAAAATCGCCCATCAACCGCATTCGCGATTGGACGGATAAGCGAGGGTGGAAAAATCTTCGGCTGCTTTCCTCTGCAAATAATACCTATAATTCCGACTATTTTTCCGAAACGCCAGAAGGCCATCAATTGCCAGCTTGCAATGTATTTACCAAAGCTGACAGCGGAATTCACCACTTCTATTCTACGGAATTGCTTTATACTAAATTGGATGGTCAGCCGCGGCATGTTGACTTGTTGTGGCCGCTCTGGAACTTTTTCGATTTAATTCCGGAGGGAAGAGGAACAGATTGGTATCCGAAGTTATCTTACAAATAATTCTGGCTCGCAGAAGTAAAAATTATTCTTATAACGTGGAACTTTTCCTGGGAAAATCGCTATAACTGAAAGCGCATTTTAAGTGTTTATTAAAATGCGCTTTTACGTGGAAGCGATCATAAATTGCTCTCCTATTTTTACCTTGAAATGGATTTTTCCATAATGTGGGGTTATGGGGCATACTTAACGGGTTATTGCGAAACACTGGGCAATTTTGCAAGGGTAACCTAAACGGGTATGTTGATTTAAATTAAGAGGTTCATAATGAAAGGTATATCCCGCATTGATTCTGAAAAGAAAAAAATGCATGGATGGTATGTCCGCGTTTATGGCGGCGGTAAGACGTTTTCCAGGTATTTTAGCGATCACCGCTTTGGCGGAAAAGAAAACGCGTTAAAGGAAGCAAAAGCACATTGGGAAAAACTCTCGAAAGAAACCGAACAGAAATTTACAGATTATTCCCCTCGCCAAAACCAACCTAAATATCGCAGAAAACCCAGCCGGGTAAACAGCTCCGGCGTTGTCGGTGTACATCGTTGTGAAACCGTAAGCCGGGGGCGAAATGTTACCTATTGGGTTGCGACCTGGAACGAGGATGGTAAACCGCGCGATAAAACATTTTATTTTAGCGAGCGAAATCGTTCCGAGGAAGAAGCCAAACGGCTTGCTATAGAATGGCGGGCAAAAAAAATGCTGGAGCTTGCTGGTAAGGAAAAGAAAAACGGCAAAAGCAGGAGCAAAGCAAAATCTGTAACGGAGCTAAAACGCTGGATTCCCGGGCTTGTGATCAAAGAATGGAGTCCCGATTTACATCTGGGAGAACAAGATATTAGACGTGAGATTAAAAAACTTGAGCCATTCAATGAAAAACGAATTGAGGAGTTAAAAGCATTTTTAGGTATCGCGATAGTCCATTTTGATTGGGAGGACATCGACTACGAATTTGGGCGCGGAATTTTCAAACACGATATTCGCAGCCGTTGTTTTTGGAATAAAAAAGGTATCCGCACCGATATTTTTATCAATGAAGAAGGGCGAATTGTGCTGAGCCAGGGATCGGAACCGGATCCATTTTATTTGGATAGGCAGAATAAAAATGGATAATATCCTTGAAGTGGGCAATAAGCAATAGGCAGAAAATGCCTACTGCTTATTACCCACTTTTTGCTTGTATCCTCGCCATAAAATTGGAATCCATCCAATGATTGGTAAAAAGAATGCGATGGTAATCGGGTTTTTCCGAAACGCTTTTATGCCATGCCAAAAGTTCATCTTCAGCGCATGAACCCGCCCTTTTTTCGATAACCGGTTGAATTCCCGAAAAATTGATGGCCAAAAAAACGGAAGAAAGAAGGGGAAATATTTGCGATTTTTTTTCCAGGTAGAAAGTAGTTCTTTACCCTGGTAAGGTTTTTTTCCATACCGCTTTACATTCTCATCCAAATCTTCTTGCATCAACGTTTTTACCCGGTTTGCTAGGCCGCGGAATTCTCCGTAAGTTATCTCTTCGTAGGGTTTATCGACCCATTCATACGGTTTAATTCTTCTACCCATCACATAGGTTAATTTTGCCGGAAAACCAAAGTAAAAAAGCCAGGGCTGAAATGGCACTAGCAACGTCATAATCCCGATGGGAATATACGGAATACCGATTTTCTGCGTTAATCGATTCACCAGTTTTGATTCCAGGTTGTACGGGTTGATGTACTCGCCATTGATACTCGAAAATGAGATAATGTCAGTTTTATACTTAACACTCATTCGCACAAAAGAAGATGAAAATCTCTGAAGCCGGTAGCGTTTATTGAACCCTTTGCCAATGCCGGGAACGCCTTCGGGATAAATCAAAAGATCGGAATCTTTATAATGCATCATGGTTTCGAAATTGAGAAAAGTTGCGTCGATGCCACCGGCTTTTTTCCAAATATCTTCTACTAAAAAGGGATTCATCAGGGTTGTTTGAGAAAGCGCCGGCGCGGTAAGGGCACGCATTGTGCGGGAAAAATCGAAATTCTTTTCTTTGAGTAAACCGGTGCCAAATACAATTGCATCCCAGGGAAACGCCATGCCGGAATGGTTGCTGGCATAAATTAAAGGGTGCTCGGGATTGTTGCGTTTGGGTAAGTTTTCGAAACCAATAAATTGCGAGCGAAAATAACAGCGGTCGATATGGTACATGACATGATCTACTAAATCGCGGGTAAAGCCGGGATCAAAATAGTCGTCATAAATGAATTGATTCGCTTTAATTTCGTCTGTCAATGCCGGAATTGTTGAAGAGGGCATATTCATTGACTCCTGGTCTGCCGGTTTTAAATAACACTTCTTTCAATTTTACACCTTTTAAATGTTTTTTCAAAGCGGATAATCGCCATAAACTCTTGAGCCTTGACATCTTCCTTCATTACTCGTATAATCATCACCCTATGAAGAAGCGAATTCTATTATTGACCGGAAAAGGCGGTGTCGGAAAAACCACATGTGCTGCTGCAACCGCGCTAAAAGCGGCAGAAATGGGCTACCGAACGCTGGTCATGTCTTCCGACCCTGCCCACAGCCTGGCGGATGCGCTTGATAAAAAATTAGGGCCGGAGCCACAGGAAATCCTCCCCAATCTTCATGCCCAGGAAGTTGACCTTTATTATTCCATGAAAAAATATTGGGGCAACATTCGGGAATTGTTGCTCCTGGTGTTTAAGTGGCAAGGAATCAACGAAATTGCTGCGGAAGAATTGGCTGCCATTCCCGGAATGGGGGAAGCCTCGGCGTTGCTCTGGCTGGACCTGTTTTATCACTCGGATGCGTATGATTTAATCGTAATCGACAGCGCACCGACCGGGGAAACGCTTACATTTTTAACCCTTCCGCAAGCAACCGAATGGTGGTTAACAAAGGCATTTCCATTTCAAAAACTGGCAATACAATCGGTCGGGTTCGCGGTGCGAAAAACAACCGGCATTCCCCTGGATAAAGGCTATAACGAGCTAAAAGCCTTGTTCGAAAAACTACAAGAAATCCACGCTGTTTTGAGTAACCCGGAAATTAGTTCCATCCGGTTAATCATGAACCCGGAAAAAATGGTGATTGAAGAAGCCCGCCGGGCATATACCTATTTACCTGTCTCTTATACACATCTGACGCTGCCGACGAGCTTCTTGGTGT
>CAXHHS010000609.1:0-4923 GCA_964015645.1 uncultured bacterium | reverse complement strand
TATAAGAGACAGTGATGGTACCGCCCAATATGGGCAACGATTACAGCGATGCGTTTCAGGAAATTTTCCCGCAGCTTGCAGAACAAAATAATGCTGCGTTGATTCCATTTTTATTAGATGGGGTTGCCGGGGATGTCAAGCTCAATTTACCAGATGGCATTCATCCCACGGCAGCAGGGCATAAAATTGTTGCGGAGAATGTGTGGAAGGTTTTGGAGCCGGTGTTAAAGTACTTTAATGAACATGGATAATCGATTTCAATAAATGTTTAGACCAGGTTTATTATGAGAAAGATTAATGATGAAATCTTTTGAAGATATTATATTCAGACAATATCATACAACTACCGGAAAAGATCGCCGTCCTCAATGCCTTTATCACTATACCTCAATTGATGGGTTAATGGGTATAAGCAAATTAAGAAAAATTTGGGCATCAAACATAAAATATTTAAACGATAAAGATGAATTTGTTCATACTCTAAACTTATTAGAAAAAAAATGTAAAAAGAAATTTAAGGGGCGGTCGAAAGATAAATTAACGAAGACTTTTTATGATATTTTTAAAGGATCAGATTTAGTTGAAGATTTCGATATTTATACTTTTTCTTTAACAGAGGAAGGGGATTTGTTGAGCCAGTGGCGTGGCTATTGCCCTAATTACGGGTTTAGCATAGGGTTTGATTTTTCAAAATTAAATCGATTAATTAAAAAAAATAATTTAGAAAATTGTTTTTTACTACCTTGTTTCTACAAGAACCAAAGTAAAGAGTATTTTATAGATTTGATTATAGATGAAGCGTTTGAATCGATTTCAGAATCTATTAAACTAAGTGATAAAACATCTAATAAGGAGAATTTTTTTAGAGATGTTCTAAAAACATATTCTAAAAAAGTTATTATAGTTAGCAGTATATTTAAGTCAGACTCGTTTTTTGAAGAATCCGAATGGAGATTATTTCATTTTCGAAGAAGCAAAGATAACATAAAGGATATTAAATATCGCAATGGGAGATCATTAATTATTCCTTATCTTGAGCTTGAAATTGAAGACAAATATAAAAGCACTCCACTAAAAGAGGTTATAATCGGACCTTCTCCTCATTTAGAGCCTTCAAAAAAATCAGCTAATATGTTATTGAAATCAAACAACTTCGAATGTAAAGTGTCAGAATCGAAGATACCATTTCGAAAGCTATAATTTAAAGGATATTTTTTGCCTTTTTATTGCAACATCAAGTGTAAATCACAACAAAATTACCTGCGCGACTTTCCTCGCAATCGCCAATAAAACAATCAGAATCAGATGCGAAAATTCAATCGCCCTGCCATCGGATAATCGCAGCGGCGGCACACGCTCGCGGATCGGATCCAGCATTGGTTCGTAAAAACGATCTAAAAAATTCAACACATTTGTAACAACCGGATGGTAAGACATTCGGAAAAAACTTAAAATCCAATGGATAATTGCGCCCCAGATCAGGATAGAAATAAAGAAGGAAATTAAACTGTAAATCGGATTCATTTCGGTCACCTCTTTTCTATATTCGCCTACAAATAAAACAAACTTTGAGGAAAAACCCGAATCTTCTTATTTTTTGTTTGATGGTTAATCGCGCGAGCCGTATTCTTACAAATATTTGAAGAGGAAAATCGCAGATGCTCAACATTGAAAATCGGTTGTTTAACCAATTGCACCTGCATCAAAAATCAAACCGCTGGAAATTTTCCATCCTGGTTTCACTGGTGTTCTATCTGCTGTGTGCAGTGCCAATTAAATCGCAGGATCGCCCTAAAATTGGCCTGGCGCTCAGCGGCGGTGGTGCGAAAGGATTTGCCCATATCGGCGTTCTCAAAGTTTTGGAAGAACAAAAAATTCCCATCGATTATATTTCCGGCACCAGCATTGGCAGCATTATCGGTGGATTATATGCCATCGGGTATTCCACTAAGTATTTGGAAAAACTCGCACTTAGCACTAATTGGGATGAGATGTTTTCCGACAACGTTCAGCGCCGTGATTTGGGAATGGAGTTAAAACAGTGGGATGGTCGATATGCCTTTTCACTGGCAATTGAAGGACGTAGTTTGCAATTGCCTTCCGGGATTATTGAAGGGCAAAAAATAATTCGCTTGCTGGATAGTTTGACGACACCGGTTCAGCATATCGAAGATTTTCGAGAATTTCCGATTCCCTTTTCCTGTGTTGCAGTGGATATTGTTACCGGAAAGGCGATTGTGTTAAACAAAGGCCATCTCTCCGAAGCGATTCGCGCCAGCATGTCCATCCCCTCGGTATTTACCCCGGTTAAAATTAATAATCATTTACTGGTTGATGGCGGCGTTATCCGCAATTTACCGGCCCGGGATGCCCGCGATCTTGGTGCGGATATTGTGATCGGCGTCGATGTTGGTGCGCCGCTCCACGCAGAAGAATCGTTAAAATCACTCCTTAATATTGTTGATCAGTTAACCAGCTTTCAAAAGGCGATGGTAAACGAGAAACAGCAAAAGCTATGCAATTTATTAATAACTCCGAAATTAGACACTTACGGCCCGACTGATTTTGATGAAGCTGATTTTTTTATTCAACAAGGCGAAGCAGCAGCCCGGGCAAAACTTCCCGAACTCCGATCGCTCCTGGATTCGCTAAATTTTGCCGGCGATCCCGAACCGCCTCCAATCGCCAATCCTAAACCTGTAGATTCCTTTAACATTTCCGAAATCGAAATTACCGGCCTTTCCCCGGGCGCAAAAAAAGTGGTTCAATCCGAGTTGAATGTATTTTTACCGGGCCGCATTACCCCCGCCGCCCTGAGAGATATGATCGACCGCATTTACAGCACGCAACTGTTCGCAAGAATTACCTATCGTTTAACCGATACGGTTGATGGCAAAAAACTATGGATAAGGGCGAAAGAAAAAAGCACCAATCTTTTTCGAATCGGTTTTCGCTACGATAGCCGAAATGATGCTGCAATATTGCTCAATACAACCATTCAAAACTTTTGGAAATTCGGGTCAATATTAGCATTCGACCTTAAGTTGGGGTTAAACCCGATGTTTGATGGCCAGTATTTTCTGCGAACAATTGATCGCGGCCGTATCGGCTTTAGAGGGCGGGTTAATTATTTTCGATCTCTGCTGGATGTTTTTGAAGGCGCTGAACGCGTTTCCCAATTGCGGGTCATCTCCTATATTAGTGATTTTCAGGTCGGAAGGATTTTTGCGAAAAAATGGACATTGAGTATCGGCGTGCGGGGAGAATATGTGGAGAACAAACCGAGAATCGCCCCGGTGGATACACGCGGCAGAAAAGATAAACTGGCGACCTTGTACGGCCTTTGGCGCATCGATACTTTTGACCGCACGGTGTTTCCGACCCGCGGCGTGTTTTTAAATGCCGAAATTGCCCTGGCAGATAAACGTGTTATCAGCAATCGTTCATTTCGCCGGGCATTGGTTGATTTTCGGGCAATGATTCCGCTTCACAGGCGTGTATCATTTATTATCAACACGTTTTTAGGAGCAACGACAACCAAATCGGATATCCCGATTCATTACTTGTTTATGCTCGGCGGAATGGATACTCCGTTTGTGTATTTGGGGGATTCCAATTCCATTTTGGGATTGCTTATTCAGGAAAGGGTGGGCCGAAACGCACAGTTTTTGCAATTGGGCACCCAATTCAATTTACCGGGTCGAAAATTTATCCAACTGCGCTGGAATGCCGTTGAAGTGTTTGAGCGGTTTAAGATCAATTTTAAAGAGAATAAATTTATTACCGGCTTCGGTGTAACCGCCGGTATCGAAACCCGTCTCGGACCGGTTGACTTTACGCTGATGAGTGGCAACAGGCACCGGTTGTTAGGATATGTGAATGTGGGATATAAATTTTGATCTACCGGCAAAATTAAATTAGGTTTTTAGAAACTTAAATTTCCGGATTTTGCAAGCTCCTTTCCAAACGCCGTGTTCAAATAATCCGGGTCGGTCTTGATGCCCGCTCGCGGTAAATCCAACCGGTCGGCGTCCCAGCAAGTGCCAATGGTGGGATCGTCATCATAAAGTTCATCGGTGTGCCAGGCACAGGCGAAATAGAGTTTTTCGAACATATCATCCGAAATTTCAAAGAACTCACCCCGGCATTGGAAAGCGAATTTCGCGCCCCGGGTGCCGTGCCCGTCATCCCAACCATCATTTACTCTTTGCGAATCATGGAATAGCGCAAACAGCCGGACAACCGTTTCATCGGCACCGGACTGTTCTGCAATTAACAACCCGTTTCGCTCCACTCGCCGCCAATGCTCCGGCCCGTGAATGGAATGCGGCCCGCAGGGAAAATGCGCTATCACATGCTGCCACAACAAGGGGTAGTTTATATACGCTTCAGCCAAAATTCCCCTTTTCTCTTCTCTTAAACAATGCTCACTAATTTATTAAAATCGATGTTGCCGCCGGAAACCAGTGCAACAATTTTGGAGCCTGGTGGAACCTTTATTTTTCCAAAAAGCAAAGCTGCGGTTGCCGCTGCACCGGATGCTTCGACGTAAAGTTTGCAGCGTGTCATCAGCAGTTTCATCGCTTCGATAATCTCATTTTCGCTGACGAAGACGATGTCATCCACCGCCTCCTGGGCAATTTTGAGCGGCAGTGCGCCGACAAAGGGCGGGGTCATACCATCGGCAAGTGTTGGGGGGCGTTTGACGGGAATCGGTTTTCCGGCTTCTAATGCCGGTTTCATCCCCGGCCCGGCTGCCAACTCTACTGCAATCACTTTTGTTTGCAGGCGAAGCTGTTTTACGGCAGAAGTTATGCCGCCCAGCAATCCCCCGCCGCCAACCGGTACCACCACGAAATCTGTTTCGGGCAAATCTTCCATAATCTCCAAACCGACGGTTCCTGCTCCGGCAAGTACTACCGG
>CAXHHS010000608.1:0-4927 GCA_964015645.1 uncultured bacterium | reverse complement strand
CACCAAGAAGCTCGTCGGCAGCGTCAGATGTGTATAAGAGACAGCTTTTAAGTTTTTTAATTTCCAACTCCCTGCGAGCAGCTTCAGACCGAGATTCTACTCCTTCTCGATAAACCAATTTTACCGGTCGCCGTGCTTTGGTATATTTCGCTCCCAATTTTCCATTATTATGTTCTTCAACCCGTTTTTCTACATCTTTTGCAATGCCGGTGTAAAGGCTGCCATCGGAACAACGGACAATATAGATGAACCAATTAGGGAGGGGGTTTTTCATAAACCAGCGATATGTCTATATTCGGTAGTAAACGATTAATATGGACGTGTTGCGTGATTTTGAACCACGCAACACGTCAATTAAGAAGCAAATTTACAGTGAGGCGGCAAAAGAGGATTCCGAAAACAAGGCGTTACATCAAACATACGAATATTCGTTAAAATTATACCGGGAATTGCCGCCATGCAGCCAGTGCGATGCACCGTATAAAAAGAGATGTTGTTCATCATCAACATAAATTCCGGCCCCGGCCCCAAAGTTACTCTGTTGATTATAACAAAAAAATTCTCGATGATCAACCCGGGAAATTACCGGTTTTGAAGTGTGGCTGTCAGCCCAATCCAACTCGTATAAATCGAGATAATTTTTACCAGCCAAAGTAGGTGATGCTTTTTCCGAGTTGCGGGCGGCAATTAAATATGCCCTGTTGTTCCCCAAAGCCACATCATTTTTATCGACTACTAAATTGAGGCTTTGATAGGTACCACCACCGGAAATACCGTTTTCGCCCGGCTGAAAGTTATCTTGAACCTCGCTGCGATGAACAATCGCATCAGCTTCCTGGGGAAATCCGTTTGCAAATTCCGATGAAGCGTTATAGTGAAATTGGAGCGTTGCATCATCCCAGGACATCAACATAAAATGCCCGTTGGCGAGTTGGGTAATAGCAACCGCCTTCGATTCGGTTGCCGCTTTCTTAATCGTAAGATTTGGCCGCTCATCAAGATCATCGTTTTGAGAGTTTAATTCGTAAAAGCGAATTTCCGAGCCGTTGCCATCACCATAAACCGGGATAGCGACAAAGTTGCCCAACGCTTGAATTCCGCCGGCATGCCACTTTGCATAATCCACATCTTTTACCCGAACAATGCGGTCTTTTGGCGAAGGATTTTTATAATTAAACCCATAGGACGGTAACGCCCACGGCCCATTATCATTCTGAGATTCCATTTTGATTAAAATGAGCTGCGAGCGCCTTTGGCCGGTTTTGATGCCGCCGGAAACTACTAAATGCTGCCCGATTCGCTGAATTCCCTGGAAGTGTTCGCCAAGTCCCAATTCATTTTCGATACTCGAAGTGTATTCGGGAAACTCAAGCTTGCCGGGATTACGCGCACCGAGGTAGCGTTTTGTGCTGCCAAGCCAGGGTAGCGTTCGCACTTTTGCGGGTATTCTTTTAAAACTTTTTTTAACATCATCTACAAAAAGTCCATTCTTCATTTTTCTTTTTCCCTTTCCCCTTTTTATTTGTTGAATAAAATTATGATACTGTTTGATATTTGTCCGTGTTTTTACGATTTCTGTACCTTTCCAAAAGATCAGGCTTTTTGCGCTGCAATATTGCATAATCCAGGTGTAAAGAGCGGTGGAATTCATCCAGACCACGATCAATTTCATTTAAAGTGGTAGAAACATCCGGGGATTTGCCGCTGCCTGATTTTAAATTGTTTAAATTTGTACTGGCAGTTCGATAAAGGCGAGTTAATTTAAGCACGCGCGCTTTGGCACGGATAAATTTAGCACCCGGGCGATAACGATGCTGCAAAAGAGTACACAGCAAGAATAGCGACCCAAATGCAACAATTACGTTGCCGGATGTTTCTCCTAAAAACCAAAGTGCGATCATTAGAAGCCCAACAGCATATTGGCAAACCAGCAAACCGGCCATTGGAACAAAATATTTCCGCCGAATCTTTTTTTGGGTTTCCAAATTAGATTTTACATCATTCATTTTATCCACCAATTCAAAATACTTGGAATTTTTCTTTTCCCTCATGATAATTCTCCCTCTAAAAAATATATGTAAGTAAATTTATATCTGTTATCTGTAAAGAGGGCGCTTCCGGTTTTTATTCTCAAAAAAAATCAACGTTTTGAGTTTGATGGTTGTCGATAAATTCACGGTAATGTTAAATCGAATGAATATTCCCAATATAAATATTCACCCCCGGTCCAAACGATAACAGTGCCGGCGTCGTAAAACCCTGGCGTCACTGTAATATTTTCTAATACCGAATTCATTATTCTCTCCCGGGTGGATTGTTGGAAGTGTGTTGCCGGAATCCAGATGGATACTTCCAGAGTTTTTTCAGCCCCACTCTTGCTTCCGGTTGAGAATCGTTTGGTTAAATGAGTCGTCACCTCAATCCGCGTGCGAAGGTTTAATTCGTTTACGACAGTGTTCTCTAATGTTGTATTTATCGTTTGGGTAGAAGAATCCGGAAAATCCCAAATGCTGCCGGTACCCGCGGCAGAACTAATAGAATCCGTAAATAAGGTAAATGCCAATATCGTAATGATAATAATTGCGAATCCAATGTCTTTGTCAGGCGTTCTTTGATAATTCTTTTCGGCGGTTTCCGGCGCGTTTATTGGGTTGCGCGCGGTCGCCGGGGAAAAAACAACTTCTGTTTTCGTTAGATAATCTTGCAGCATTCGACCGGCAGGGGATTTTATCGCCAGCCAGATGTTATAAAAGATAAATCCGATCGGAATCGTTGCCGCTAAAATCATAATGATACCGGGAACCGGTAGTGAGCTGAAAAGGGTTTCCCAATCGAATACAAGCAGCGCAGCAATAATCGCTGCGCGAAAAATCACTGTTTTTTGTGAAGGTGGTGCACCATCGTGAGAAATAATCTGCAAATTCATTATTCTTTTCCCCGGGCTTATGTTCAATGGGTTGCGGCCTTCCGTAAGCGCAAAGTAGGCGCAAAATAAAATCACGGATAACAGGGATATCAAAAAGTGAGGTACGGGAATAAAAATAAGGTTATCAATAACAATCCAGATCGTAATAAACAAAAGATAGTCAAGCAGAAATGCTTTGGCTCGTTCTAACCATAGTTTCTTTTGCGACTGCGGGTTTGTTTCCTGCAAAGGGTTTTCCGATTCTCGCTTTTTAATTTCTTTCAAAATCGTAAGTGCGCGATCTTTATATCTCTCTTTATCGATAGAACGATAAGCTTCGTACAATTCTTCTAAACTATAGTTAGAGTAATCCGGTGTTCGGTCCATTTACAACTCCCCTTTTTTGAATGAATCGTTTGAATGCGGTTTTAACACTAAGGAGACCGGCCTAAATTATTTATTCTCAATAAAAAAACCAAACCTGCTGTTTTCGATAAGAAAGTTGTTATATTTGGAGCTTTCAATAAAGGAGCAACAACATGAGGGTTTCTCAACTATTCGGCGAAACACTGCGCAAAACCCCAGCAGATGTGGATATTGTCTCTCACCAATTATTGCTGCGCGCGGGGTATATTCGCCAATTAGCAGCGGGGATCTTTTCCTATTTGCCGCTGGCCTGGCGCTCGCTGCGAAAAATCGAACAAATTTTACGGGAAGAAATGGATGCCATTGGTGGGCAGGAAATGAATATGCCGGTGGTGCATCCGGCGGAAATTTGGCAGCAAACCGGCCGCTGGCAGGCAATTGATGACACCATGGCGCGCTTTAAAGACCGCCGCAGCCGCGATATGGTATTGGCGATGACCCACGAAGAAGTCGTCGCGACCTTGTGCAATTCGGAAATCAGCTCTTATCGTCAGCTTCCCAAATTAGTCTATCACATTCAAACCAAATTTCGCGATGAACCCCGTGCGCGCGGCGGTTTAATTCGGGTGCGGGAATTTGTAATGAAAGATTCCTACACATTGGATTTGGATGAAGCCGGTTTAAGGACGCAATACATCGCGCATTTCGATGCCTACCATCGCATGTATGCCCGCTGCGGGCTGCCGGTTATTACGGTGCAAAGCGATGTGGGCATGATGGGCGGCAAGGTTGCCCACGAATTTATGTACGTAACCGATATCGGAGAAGATTCCCTCATCCTTTGCAGCAACTGTGATTATTCTGCCAACCTGGAAGTCGCGGAATTTGTCAAAAAAGCCGAAGATAACGGCGACCCGCAACCGCTGGAAAAAGTGCATACACCGGAATCTGCTACAATCGAGGACCTGAGTAACTTTCTAAAGATTGAGAAACACCAGACTGCTAAAATCGTTTTTTACATGGGCAATTATGGGGAGGAAGCGCCGGAGAAACTCATCATCAGCGTGGTACGCGGCGATATGGAAGCGAATGAAACTCAAATTCTCAATCTCTCCAAAGCGAATGAAATTCGCCCGGCGCACCCGGAAGAAATAGCCGCCGCCGGCTGCGTTGCCGGGTTTGCCTCGCCAATTGGCATCGACCGTAAAAAAGCATTGGTGATTGTCGATGACCTGATTGCCAATTCCACCAATTTGGTTACCGGCGCTAATGAAACGGATTATCACTACCTCAACAGCAATTGCCAGCGCGACTATAAGCCGGATGTTGTCGGGAATATCGCCCTGGCGTTTGAAGGCGCCGCTTGCACAAAATGCGGCAACTTTTTAAAGCTGGCGCGGGGAGTGGAGGTCGGCAATATTTTTCAGCTTGGCACACGTTACAGCGAAGCGCTAAATGCCAATTATTTGGATGAAAACGGCAAATCGCACCCGATTGTGATGGGCTCTTACGGCATTGGCGTTGGGCGGCTGCTGGCCAGCGTGGCGGAAGAGTATCACGACGATTACGGCCTGCAACTGCCGGTTACGGTTGCGCCTTACCACGTCAATCTCGTTTTGTTAAAAGGGGATGACAGCATTCAAGAAACCGCCGAAA
>CAXHHS010000607.1:0-4932 GCA_964015645.1 uncultured bacterium | reverse complement strand
GGTATTTTCCCGCAGAGAACGCGGAGTTCGCGGGGGTAATTTCAGTATGAATATGTTGGACATTAAGGATTTAATTCCTTGTGAATTATCATTTTCGATTCTTTTATCTTTTGTGGTCGCTTAAGTAAAATTAAACATCACCGGGTTCCATATCGAAGCGGTGATAATTTTTTTCAACAAAATTTTGCCAGGCCGGGACGACAATCAAAGATTCATACGCTTCGAGAGCATCCGTTCCGATAGCCCCCTGTAATTCATTTCTAAAATCTTCTTCCGATTCATATTCAATATCTTTCAAACCTTCCAATTTAGAAATAATATCATCGGGAACATCTCTTTTGGGTAATGCTATAGATAAAAGATGGTCGGTTATTTTGTAATGCGACTGTGCCCATTTTTCGGGTGTCTCGTCTTCCGGGAAAATTGCTTCCACCGGGCATTCCGGTTCACAAGCGCCGCAATCGATGCATTCTTCGGGATGGATGTAGAGTATTTCGTTCATCGAAATCATCTTTTTCTTGTCTTCCTCGCTCAGCGAAAGGCCATCAGCCGGGTAAATACAATCAACCGGGCAAACTTCCACACAAGCAGTGTCACAAACACCCACACACGGTTCGGTAATAATGTACGTCATCAGCTTCTCCTTTTTAGTTTACTTGATCCGGCAAATTAGAAATCACATTTATGGCACTCCCTTTTTTCGATAAGCGAGGTTCAAATGGAGTGCTGTTCGCTTGCAGATCTTTCAACGTAATTGAGTTTAAAAATTGGGTCAATTTGTATTGAATGGTTTCCATAGGATTTCGCATATTGCAGTAGTTTAATTGATCACAAGTGCAAGATTCCGGCTCATTAACACAATTTACAATCCGGATAGGGCCTTCGACCGCTCGAATTACCCGGGAAAGGCTAACCATCTCCGGTGGAAGTAATAATTGATACCCGCCCTTAACGCCTTGAACGGATGTGACACAACCGTTTTTCGCTAGCTTCTGCAATACTTTACCAACTAATTCTTGCGGAATATTGAAATTTTCGGAGAGTTCTCTACTTGTGGTTAACTCGCCTTTTTCCCGATCAGCCATAAACAGCATTGAGATAAGGGCATATTCAATTTTTTTGCTGAATTTAAGCATTCAAAAAACCCGACTAATTTAGTCTTATTTACTTTCAAAAAAAATTTAAACTGCTCAAAAACTGCTATAAATAAAAACCCGACAAAATTTGTCGCATTTCGGCGGAAAATATAAATTGAAACATTAAGTTAGTCAATACCAAAATATTTTAATCGGGTTTTCGAACGGCTAAAATGTGTTATACTTTTAGCACTTTTCGAGAATAAGAAAGCAGGATAGATGTGTATTATTTTAACCAGGAGTGTCAAACTTCAGGCAAGTTGAATCAATAAAGGTGAGCTATGCACAGTAAATTTTCCAAAATACTAACCTTAATCTACATCTGTTTTGTATGGGGAACGACCTGGGTTGCAATCAAATATACCCTGGAAGGAATTCCGCCGTTTTTAGGCGCAATGGCTCGGTTTGCGATTGCACTAATATGTTTGGGCGGATATATGATGATCAAAAAAATTCCCCTTAAACCACCGAAGGGTAGTTTTAAATATTTGTTTATTACCGCTATTTTGCTGTATTTAATTGACTACGGTTTAATATACTGGGGCGAACAATATTTGTACGCCGGAGCCACTGCGATTTTTTTTGCAACATTCCCTTTATTTACAGGGGTTGTATCGAATTTTCTGTTTAAGCATGAGGAATTTCAATGGGGAAAATATGCCGGGTTAATTTTAGGATTCGGCGGAATCATTATTATTTTTTACGACCAATTATTGCTAACGAATTTTAGCGGGTTAGTTGTCTGGGCCTCATTGGGAATCATTGTCAGTGCAATGGCCGCCGCCGTTTCCCTGGTGATGGTAAAAAAATATCTTTCGCACGTCGAAACGGTTTCGCTGACATTTCATCAAATGATTTGGGGTGTTTTGAGCCTGGGGGTTATTGGCGTTTTACGAGGCGAAGCAGCGTATTTGGAATGGAATATTCGCGCGATAGCTGCTGTTGTATATTTAGGTACATTTTGTACGGCCATCGCGTTTGTGTTGTATTATACATTGCTAAAAAAGATGAGCGCGATTACCCTTTCCAGCATCATTTACGTTACGCCGCTGGTGGCGATTGTCGCCGGTTGGCTGCTACTGGATGAAATCATTACATTGCGAATTATTGTTGGGACGATCATCATTTTTTGCGGTATCGCTATTTCGCAGATTCAGGACCGGCGGATGGTGATAAAGCAAAAAATCTTAAAAGAGGAAACGTCTTCCGAGATAGCCTAACCCTTTGAAAGGTTCAAAACCTTTCAAAGAGTAAACGATCAGGGTATATTAAAACGAAGTCATTTCCCGAATCGAATTCACCCTTTCTTTAATTTCTCCTAAAGAGATATTTTTTAAGCGGTCAAAGCTGAAATCCTCAACGGTAAAAGAGGCTGCGACACTTCCGTAAACAACTGCCTGGCGCAACGTTTGATGATTGATCTCTTCGCAAGTGGAAAGAAACCCCATAAATCCACCGGCAAAACTATCCCCGGCACCGGTGGGATCGATAACGCGTTTAACGGGGTATGCCGGCGCTAAAAAATATCCATTTGC
Organism: uncultured bacterium; assembly: GCA_964015645.1. GTDB lineage: Bacteria > Calditrichota > Calditrichia > RBG-13-44-9 > J075 > CAXHHS01. The sequence goes on along the minus strand of CAXHHS010000607.1, from coordinate 2,261 downwards.
ACTTACCAGCACCGCACCATGCTCGCCTTTTTTAATGACAACCGCTTTGGGACCTTCTTTCAAAATATCGGAAGCGCCATCGTATAAATTATGCTTTTCCGTCAGTTGAATAAGTTCTTCATCATTTAGAATGAGAATGTCGACCTGGCGTAAAAGGCGCATCAGGGAATCGCGTTTGCTGCTGATCCAAAAATTCATGGTATCCAAAACCGAGATTCGCGGTTTGTTGATTTGATCCAGAACATCCAATTGAAGGTCGGGATCGATATTGGCTAAAAAAATCAATTCGGAGTTGCGATAATGCTCCGGAATGGTCGGTTTAAAATCCTGGAAAACATTTAAATCCGTAAACAAGGTGTCACGTAAGTTAATATTTTTATGATACTTACCGCCCCAACGAAATGTCTCGCCGCTTTCGGTAACAACGCCGCTGAAGTCCACATTTCTATTTTTTAGAAATTCAACATCGGCAAAATTGAAATCATCGCCAACCACACCAACCATATTCACCGGCGAGAAGAAGCTGGCAGCAGTGCTAAAAAACAATGCTGACCCACCGAGGGCATCATCCGCTTTTCCGTGAGGCGTTTCAACCGTATCCAATGCAATTGATCCGACGACTAATATTGACATATTTCATCTCTCTCTTTCTATTTATAAAAGTAGGCGTCAATGTTGTTAGGCTAAGCGAAAATGTACGCTGAAGTCACCCTGAGCGGAGTCGAAGGATGACGGTTTTTAAGCGCGTTCCGCCATACTTCGACTCCGCCCAGGGTGACTAAAAATCCTTAACTTTATATGACATTGAGTAGGCAAAAACAAATCTCCAAGTTGCCTACTATGCCTACTGTCCGTTTACATTCTCTCCGGCGCGGAAACGCCAATAATCTTAAAACCGTTTGCCAGCACCGTTTTTGTTGCCAGGCATAGACCCAAACGCGCCTGGGTAAGTTGGTGATTGTCTGATATAACCTTGCATTCGGTATAAAACCGGTGAAACGCGGTGGAAACATCTGACAGGTAGGTTGTTAAAAGATGCGGCTCGTACTCCGTTCCACATTTTAGAATGGTTCTGGGAAATTCAATTAGTTTTTTAATTAATGCCATTTCGCTCGGTGCTTTTAATTGCTCAAAAGCGTTTCCTGACTCATAGCGAATATCATTTTCTTCCCCTTTGCGGAGAATGCTATGGATTCGCGCATGGGCATATTGGTTGTAATAAACCGGGTTTTCATCCGATTCCGTTTTGGCCAGTTTGAGATCGAAATTCAAATGGCTGGACATGCTACGCATTACAAAAAACCAGCGAACCACATCCGGGCTGGTTTCTTCGATTAGCTCATCTAACGTAACAAAGTTGGCTTTCCGGGTGGACATTTTGACTTTTTCTTTGCCTTCGAACAGCGTTACGAATTGATGGATGAGCACTTTTACTTTCTCGGAATCGTAGCCCATGGCTTTAAGCCCGGCGAGCACATCGGGATAAGTGGCGATGTGATCGGCGCCGAAAATGTCGATCATCAAATCAAACCCGCGTTCAAACTTGTCGCGATGGTAGGCCATATCCGGCAGCCGGTAAGTCGGTTCGCTGCTGCTTTTGACAATCACCCGGTCCTGCTCCAAACCGAATTGCGTTGCCCGGAACCAAAGCGCCCCATCTTCCTGGTAGGCTAAATCTTTTTCTTTCAAAAAGGCGATAAGCTGTTCAATATCGCCGCGCGAATAGAGATCGGATTCGTTAAAAAAGGTGTCAAAATAAACATTCAGGCTGGCGAGGGTTTTTTTGATATCGTCGAAAATATCGTTTTCGGCAGCGTCTTTAAATATATCCGTTGATTCGGTGTCTTTTAAAGCATCGCCATGTTGTTCTTTTAAACCGGCAGCAATATCGCTAATGTATTCGCCCTGGTAATAATCTTCCGGGAAATCGATTTTTTCGCCGGACAATTCCCGGTAACGCAGCCGCACGGAATCTCCCAACACCCGCATTTGCCGCCCGGCGTTATTGAAATAATATTCGCGAATCACTTCGTAGCCCAACCATTCCATCAAATTGGCTAACGTATCGCCCAACACTGCCTGGCGGCCATGACCAACGCTCAGCGGGCCGGTGGGGTTGGCGCTAACAAATTCCACCATCGTTTTTTGCGATTTTCCAATATCGAATTTGCCGTAATCTTCACCTGCTTGCAGAATTTCCGTTACCTTTTTTTGCAGGGTGGATTTCGCCAGAAAAAAGTTGATAAACCCGGGGCCGGCGA
>CAXHHS010000606.1:0-4941 GCA_964015645.1 uncultured bacterium | reverse complement strand
GCGCTGCAATGGAGTCTCGTGGGCTCGGAGATGTGTATAAGAGACAGTGCATATTGATAGCAGCGCCGGATTGATTTTGAATGTGGGCATTATCAATCACCCGAAGCGCGCCATCGCCAGCCCAATTGATCGTGTTCAGGTTGTCCAGGTTTCGGCCTAATATTTTGGGGCTGTTCCCGCCGATGTTCAGGATATTGTTGATGGTCATTCCACCGCTGCCGCTAATCTCCGCGCGATTCCAGTTAAACACGCCATCAATGATCAGCACGCCATCGCCGTTTACCAAACTTTCGGAGCCGGTCATCGTTACGGTAGCGGTAGTTGCAATGAATAAACCATCCCCTTTCAAGCTTAATTGGGCATCCTGAATTTCCATGGTTCCGCCCATCACCGAAACGCTATCCAGGGTGTGTGGCCCGTTGCGGAACTCCAAAATAGTACCGCTGAGAGTATTAAAATCTGCTGTGATTGAATTGCTGGTAAGGTCGATTTGGACAGTACCGGAATTTACATTTACGGTGCCGGTATTTTCGAAATGTACGCTGATAAATGATTGGCTGCTGCCGCCGGTTTTGGAGAGCGTCCCCATATTTTTGAACGTCCCGCCATCCGGAACAATAAAGCTCATCGCCCGGTCATTTGAAATATTGAAGCTCGCTGTTTCCCGGTTTTCGAATACCGCATTATTGGTAAACCGGATGACGCCCTGGTCTTGCCAAATTGCGGTTCCTTGATGAATAAACGCCCAGCGATTTAAGGTTTTAACACCGCTGCCGCGAATTTCCAGGCTGGCGTTGGCGGGTATTTCCAATGTGTCGATTACGGAGGTTTGGGTGCTGTCTCCCATTAGCTCTCCGCCGATCCAGGTCATGGAGGATGTTATCGTAATTTTTGCGCCTTCGGCATAGATAAAACCGGTGGCGAATGTTAAATTGGCAACCTCAACGTCGGTATCGCCAATCGAAACAAATCCGGCGGGGATTTCTACATCATCCCCGGCACCAGGTACGCCCGGTGGCTCCCAATTCGATGCCTCATGCCAGCTTCCCGTTCCGCCGTTCCAGGTAAAAGATGTCCTCGCAAACCCCATAAATGTTCCCCAAATTAATAATTGGAGAATCATCACAAATGCAAATAAGTGCTTTGAGATATGCATAAGTTTAACCTTCCTCATTTGGTGTATTATCGATTTAATAAATAGTCTCAATCCAACTCACAGTTTTCGAATTTTCCCACAGATCAAAAACACTCCCAGTACTGGCTATTAAAAAATAGCAATCGTGAGCTTAGACACTTTTCTTACGCCTGCTCCCTGGTAAAAACACCAACCGGATAGGGGAAGTACTATGTAAATGACCGGAGTAAAGAGTGGATAATCTAACGTTTAGCTGTACACTGATTTTGATTTACTGCACGAACCATGTTTTTCAATTTTTTTTTCTTTTGAAAAAGTATGTCAGGATGCTATAATGGGCGGCTGTGTTTTGTAGAATGATGTATTAAACCGGATCTTTTATTTTGCTGCAATCTTGTTTAGTGATGATTGAAAACCACTTTTCAGAAAAAATGTCCCGGGCAACTCAAATGGGGCTGTTTGCGCTTTTATTTACCATTAACATCACCTTCGCGCAAACCCCTGCCGACTCCTCGATTGCAAAGCAAATTAAACACGGGATGCAGCAAACTATTTTAAATGATTTCTCCGGCGCGTCAACAACCTTTCAAACGATAATATCCCAATATCCCGATAAACCATTTGGCTATTTTTACCTCGGCGCAACGCTACAAGCCGAGATGTTGGACCAGGAAAACTACGCTAAATTGGATGAGTTTAAAGCCTTAATGAAGAAGACAATTGAGCTTTCCCGGGCCCTCCAAAAGAAAAACAAAAATGATCCCTGGGCTTTGTTTATGGAAGGCAGCGCGCATCTTTATCATGGCTTTATGGATAGCAAAACAAAAAAGCTTTGGGGCGCTTATCGTAATGCGGTTAAGGGAACCGGCCGGCTGGTAAAAGCAATCGAATTAGATTCCACCCTTTACGATGCCTATCTCGGCGTTGGCAGTTACCGCTATTGGAAAAGTGTTAAAACCAAAGCGATAGCCTGGCTGCCATTTTTATCCGATGAGCGGGAAAAGGGGATACGAATGGTTCGAACCGCAATCGAAAAAGGGCAATTTGGCAGGCTGGTCGGAAAAGATCAACTCGCCTGGATTTTGCTGCACCAAAAAAAATATGATGAAGCGCTGGAACTGGCGTTGGAAAACCATCGCCTGTATCCCGAAAGCCGTTTTTTTATGTGGACGCTGGTAGAAATTTATTACAAAAGCGAGTCATGGAAAGAAGCGTTCCAACTTTATAAAAAATTATTGAAGATTGTTCGAGACCTACCCGATAATAACCACTATAACGAAATTACCTGCCTGCTGCGAATGGCAGAAATCAGTTGTTGGAAGGGAGATTACAAACTTGCGAATGAACTGACCGGGGAAATTCTTCGGTTGGAGTTAAACGAAGATATTCGCAAGAGAACAAAATCCAAGCGCAAACGCGCCGGGGAATTAAAAAAAATCTGTACAACTGAATTAGCCAGGGCTGAACAAAATATTCATAGTGTAAAATAATCGCAATAACGAACGCCCTAAGTTTACTATGTTTTGAAAGCATAATAAACTTTCGTCAATCGATCTTACTCCTATTCTGAGCGAATTGCCCGTTTTGAAATTTTTTTTTATGTAAAAAAATTTTTAACCTTTTTTGCTAAGTTTTATGATCACAAAACGTTATGATTACGAATCAATTTCAATCCAAACACAAAATGATAATGACAAAAAAATTCTTTTTTTTTATTGAGATTTTTTCAGTATTATTACCATCTATTGGACAGCCGAGTGATGGTAAGATCGCATCAGGAGGGGACGTCAGGGAAAGGACACAGTTCCATTTTTCTAAGACCCTAATTCCATTAAAATCATTAGTTTAGCGTTGTTGATAATCGTTAGGGATTTTCTGTGTATGGCAGGAGATCGTTATAATCTATAAACTTCATAAAGAGAAAAATGGGCTTATGGGAAAAATATTTGCTATCGCGAACCAAAAGGGAGGAGTAGGGAAAACCACAACCGCTGTTAACTTAGCCTCCTGCCTGGCAATTGCAGAAAAAAAAGTGCTGTTGATCGACGTTGATCCACAGGCAAATGCCACCTCCGGTCTTGGTATTGACAGCCGGGAACTGGATAAAAGCGTTTATGATGTTTTCGTTAACGAAGAAGAATTGCAGAATGTAATTCTTTCTACAAAAGTACCTAACTTGTCGTTAATTCCATCTCATATCAATTTGGTCGGTACGGAAGTCGAGTTAGTGCAGGTTATCGCCCGCGAAAAGATTATGCGAGATGCGTTACCTTCACTTAAAAATATGTATGATTATATTCTCTTCGACTGCCCTCCTTCTTTGGGTATTTTAACGTTAAATGCTTTAACGGCAGCCGATAGTGTGCTAATCCCGCTTCAATGCGAATATTATGCCCTGGAAGGTTTAAGTAAATTGCTAAATACCGTTCAATTGGTGCAAAAACACCTCAATAAAAGCCTGCGAATTTATGGGGTATTGTTAACGATGTACGACCGGCGACTTAATTTGTGCAACCAGGTTGAAAAAGAAGTTCGCGACTATTTTAAAGAAAAAGTGTTTCGTACCACAATCGCCCGCAATGTGCGCTTAAGCGAAGCGCCTAGTTTTGGCCTACCGATTATCATGTTTGATGCCGCCTCTCCCGGTGCTGAAAATTATATGCAGCTCGCGGAAGAAGTGCTCTCCAAAGGAAGTATGGTGCAATGAAAGGAAAAACACGCTTGGGAAAAGGAATTCACGCCCTTATTTCTACACCGGCAGAAGATACGATTGCCGTTAATGGCGAAGCTATTCAGGAAATCGATGTTAATTTGATTGTCCCTAACCCGTTTCAACCGCGAATTAATTTTGATGATGAAGCGTTGGAAGAGTTAAAACGATCCATCGAAGAAAAAGGAATTATTCAACCCATCCTGGTAACGCCAACGAATAATGGTGGCTACCAGGTCGTCGCCGGGGAAAGACGACTGCGGGCTACTAAGGGGCTTGGTATTAAAACCATTCCTGCCTACATAAAAGTAATAACTGATGATGAAGAATTGCTGGAAATCGCCCTGATTGAAAACGTTCAACGCGAGCAGCTAAATCCAATTGATTTAGGAAAAGGCTACCAGCAGTTGATTGATGAATGCGGCTTAACCCAGGAAGAGGTCGCTAAAAAAATTGGAAAAGATAGAACCACCGTTTCCAATGTAATTCGCCTGCTAAAACTTCCGGAAAAAATCCAAAAAAGCCTTCAACATGGCGAAATTCGTGAAGGCCATGCAAGGGCTTTGTTGAGAATATCTGTTCCGGCGGAGCAAAAGCGAGTTTGGCAAAAGACGGTCAAAGAATCACTTTCCGTTAGAAGTGTCGAGCAGCTTGCCCGAAAGTGTGAAGAAAAAAGTAAATCACTCCCTCCTAAAAACAGCCAGTCCCGTAAACCTGCCTACTTAAACAAACTGGAAGGCCAGCTCCAGGAAGTATTGGGCACCAAGGTTAAAATCCGCCCCCGGAAAGATGGCGGTACAATTGAGGTTGCTTATTACTCCGGTGAAGATTTGCAGCGATTGATCGATATTTTCGATCAAATTAAGTTTTAATTGATTTACCTGATTTATATCAATAACTTTCCCGCCGATTTTTGTAACTTCTGTAACGCAGCCAAGTTAATACCTGCTGGTTGTAGCGAATCACCGGATTTTGGGGTTAGTAAACTAATTGAAATATTGATTTTTGCCCAGAGTGGAATTTGAGTAAAAACCGTGCACAAAAAAGATAAGAAAAAGATTCTCAACATACTGCTGTCTCTTATACACATCTGACG
>CAXHHS010000605.1:0-4951 GCA_964015645.1 uncultured bacterium | reverse complement strand
GGTTAAAAGTGCGGGATTTCAGTTTGGGATCGCCACTTATTTTTAGTAGGCAGTAGGCAAAAACCCGGTGATAGAACGCCAGGTTGCAAAAGAGTACAAAATTCGTTTTGCACCGGTAAAATGACAAATGGAGCTTTACTTCTCAATCTGCCGTCAAAGCTCCCCTCTCCTGGTAGGAGAGGGGCCGGGAGTGAGGTTAAGCAGCGATAGAAAGCAATTATCTCTAAATTTGATAGCAAACTCGTTAATTTAACATTGTCGAGCGAAGTATACGGCAAACCAGAAATATGAGTAAATATCACCTAAAAACGCGAACTCCCACGGTGGGAGAGTACCGCAACGTCCGCGGCGGAGCGGGAATGCGCGTTCAAAATATCGATGCTGTGGAAAAAGGGTTGCCAAATTCCTTGTTCGCGGTTTGTGTTGAAACGGAAGCGAAGGAAGTCGTTGGAATTGGCCGGGTAATTGGCGATGGTGGTTTGTTTTTTGAAATTGTCGATATCGCAGTTATGAAGGCGCATCATAAAAAAGGATTAGGGAAAATGATCATGGATGCGGTGATGAAATACATCCATGCTAATGCGCCTTCCGGGGCGTTTGTCAGCTTAATTGCCGATAAGAGGGTGGCGGAGTTTTACGAGCGATACGGTTTTGTGCGCCGCGGAATTGATGAGCCAGGCATGGGGCTGGTTATCTCCAAAATTTGAGGTTGATGATGTCGAAAGTCGCTTTTTTGAGCCTGCCGGTGCACGGGCATGTAAATCCCAGCCTTTCCCTGGTAAAGGAATTGGCTGATCGCGGGGAAGAGGTTATCTACTACGCCAATCCCGGTTTTAAGGCAGCCGTTGAAACCACCGGTGCGCAATATCGAAGGTATTCCGGCGCTTTATCGGATGATATTTCCGGTTTATCAAAAAACATGGCGGAATTTCCACCTTTTTTGATGTCGATTTGTAAAGAAATCCTGGATTGCGAATTGGAAAATATCCGCCGGGAAAATTTCGATTATATCATTTACGACTATGTAGCACCCTGGGGCCGGTATCTATCGCAAGCGCTGCAACTGCCAGCGGTATGCTCGGTTCCGATATTCGCGTTTAACCGCTACGTATTTAAAATGATTCGCGGGCTGGGCGCGGTAAAAATTACCCCTTCCGGCCTTTATAAAAAGATTCGGTCGATTCGCAAGGCATTAGGCATTCGGAAAAGCATTAACAAAACACACGGTTTAAAGGGGCCGAAAATCCGGGAAATCTATTTTTGTAAAAGCGATCTGAATATTGTTTATACATCCGCCTATTTTCAACCATTTGCGGAAACGTTTGACGATTCGTTTCATTTTACCGGCCCGGCATTAAGCGTGCGGCAGGCGCAACAAGATCACGATTTCCCCTGGCAGCAACTGGGAGAGAAACCGCTGGTCTATATTTCTCTGGGCACATTGTTCAATTTCGACAAGGCCTTATTTCAACCGTTTTTTGAAGCGTTCGCCAACGAAGATTACCAGGTTATTTTGTCCTGCGGCGGTGGTTTGCAACCGGAGACATTTGGCGATATTCCGGGAGATTTTATCGTGCAACATTTCGTGCCGCAACTAAAAATATTGCAGCGCGCCAATGTATTTATCACCCACGGCGGGATGAATAGCGCCAGCGAAGGGCTTTATTACGGCGTTCCGCTCATCGCCCTTCCCCAAATGGCGGAACAGGCGGTTGTAGCGCAAAGGGTCGAAGACCTCGGTGCGGGAATACATCTTCGCAAAGTGGATATAACGCCAGCGTCTTTGAGAAAATCCGTCGAGCGAATTTTGAAAGACGAAACCTATCGCCACAATGCGCGACGAGTTGGGGATTCGTTTGCACCGGAGAAAACCGGCGGTATCAAAAAAGCAGTGGATATTATTTTCGCCGCTAAACAGAAATGGGGCATCGGCAAAAAACACGAGGCCATGTATGTTTAGAATATATGCCGTAATTTCCATGCTGCTTTTATTCGCAAGCATTATTTTTCCGGCATGTAATGATACATCCGCAGAAATTGCTTCCGAAAAAGGTCTGAAATCAATAAACGGCACGGAATTATACTTTAATGTGATGGGCAGCGGCGAACCGATTGCCATTCTCCACGGCGGCCCCGGTATGAGCCACGACTACTTTTTGCCGCAGATAAGATCATTGGCCGAATCGTACCAATTGATTTTTTTCGACCAGCGCCTCAACGGCCGTTCCTCCGGCGATGTCGATTCCGGAGCGGTTACATTAGAAAATTTTGTTCAGGATATTGAAGGTCTTCGGAAAACATTTGGTCTGCAAAGAATCAATTTACTCGGCCACTCCTGGGGTGGGTTTTTAGCGATGAAATATGCCATCAAATATCCGAAGAATCTCAAATCGCTGGTGTTGATGAATACTGTCAGCGCCAGCTCGGAATTGGCACAACAGGCAAACCAGGAAGTCGTAAAAAAGTTTACCCAAGAAGATATTAAAGAACGGGCAAAAATTCTTCAATCCGATCAATTCAAAAACGGCGACCTAAATGCAATGGCTGCCCTTTTTCGCGTAACACTGCGGCCATCGTTTTTTAATGTGGCAATGGCAGATAGTTTACGGCTCTTTTTCCCGGCAGATTACCGGGAGAAAAGCACAAAACTTCAGCTACTTTATTCTGATGTTGCTTCGTATGAAATTCACGATGATTTGGCAGCGATCACCTGCCCGACACTCATCATTCACAGCGATAGCGATCCAACGCCGGTAACAACCATCGAAAAGATTCGCGATGCAATTCCTAATTCGCAATTGGCCGTATTAAATGACTGCGGGCATTTTCCGTTTATCGAATCGCCGGTGGCCTTTTTTAAAGCAATTGATGATTTTATGAAACGTTTATAGTTACGATCGTTACGGAGTTAAGCGAAGCGGTCTCCGTAACGGGGAACCATTGTGGAGATAATCTCCACGAAAAGCAGGCATTACGGAGACCGCTAACGCTAATCTCCGTAACGATCCTAATAGGTTTAGGAGATTCCTATGGCGAACCCATTAATTTCACTCACCATCGGCGTAATGATACTACTTGCCGGATGGCTGCTCTTTCGCCCCAATCGCGGGTATTTTTGGCAGTGGCGGCAGGCATTTCGCAATACGGAGCGGGTGCTTATCGAAGACGCTTTAAAACATCTTTATGATTGCGAGTACAAAAACATCCCTTGCACGTTGCAAAGTATTTCCGGTGCGCTATCCGTCTCTGGCGACCGGGTGGCGGAATTGTTAGAGCGGCTGGAAATGTTAGGGTTGGTGGTTTCGCAGGGCCAATTACTAGAATTGACCGATGATGGCAGATCTTACGCGTTGCGAATTATCCGCGTTCACCGGCTATGGGAACGCTATCTTGCCGATAAAACCGGGCTTTCGGAAATGGATTGGCACGCCGAGGCCGAGAAAATCGAACATCGTATGACCGCCCAGGAAGCCAATGCCCTGGCTGCTAAAATGGGTAACCCGCGCTTCGATCCCCACGGCGACCCCATCCCCACGGCCTCCGGCGATATTCCGCCGCCGCGCGGCATCCCCTTAACCGATTTGCCAGATAGTGAATTTGCCGAAATCATTCACATCGAGGATGAGCCGGCGGCGATTTACGCCCAATTGGTTGCCCAGGGATTGCATCCCGGAATGCAGGTTCAAATGCTGGATGTTGCGCCGGAGCGCATCCAAATTGCCGCGGATGGCAACGAGGTTTTTTTAGCCCCGATTTTTGCTGCCAATGTAACCGTTCAGCCGTTGCCGGAAGAACAAACCGTCGAAGTTAGCGGGGAGCCGCTATCGAATTTAACACCCGGTGAAGATGCAACGGTTGTGGCAATTTCCCGCGCCTGCCGTGGCTTGCAACGCCGCCGGTTGATGGACCTCGGTATTTTACCGGGCGCTAAAGTTTCCAGCGAAATGCGCAGCGCCAGCGGCGATCCGACCGCTTATAAAATTCGCGGTGCAACTATTGCTTTGCGCAAGATACAATCGGATTTGATTTATGTGCAAAAGGATTAAGGTTGAAGGGTAAAGGATAAGAGAAAGGAAAACCAAATGTCAGGAATAAAAAATGCCAGCGGATGCGAAAACTGCCCGATACACCATACCGGAAACCTGGTAAAACTGGGCATCAAAATGGATAATTTTGATTACGTGATTGCACTGGCAGGAAATCCGAATACCGGCAAAAGCACCGTTTTTAACGCGCTAACCGGTTTGCGGCAACACACTGGCAACTGGCCGGGAAAAACCGTAACGCGTGCCGAAGGCGGATTTATCTACAATGAAAACCGCTATAAAATTGTCGATCTGCCCGGAACCTATTCCCTGCTCTCTACCAGTACCGATGAGGAAATCGCTCGAAATTTTATTCTCTTTGGAAGGCCGGATGTCACCGTTATCGTTGCCGATGCCACGCGTCTGGAGCGAAATTTAAATCTCGCCCTCCAGGTTTTGGAAATTACTGATCGCGCGGTTTTATGTCTAAATTTGATCGACGAAGCAAAGCGCCATGGCATAACAGCCGATGAGAGAATTTTATCGAAGGAATTGGGCATACCGGTTATTCCCACGGCTGCCCGCCAGGGCGAAGGCATCAGCGATTTGCTGAGAACCATTGATGAAGTCGCTACCGGAAAATTAGTCTGCAAACCGCACCGTATCGGCAACGAATCGCGCTCGGTAAAACGCGCACTAAAAACACTGGTAGAAAAATTGGAAACGCAATTCCCCAACCTGCCAAATCCTCGCTGGGTTGCCCTGCGTTTATTGGATGGCGACCAGCGGGTCATCGAAGCCTTGCGAAACGGTGAGCTGGAGGAACTGAATCAGGCGGTGCCGGCGACGGATTCGAGTATGGTGGTTTAGGGGATTTCGGATTTCGGATTTCGGATTTCGGATTTCGGATTTCGGATTTCGGATTT
>CAXHHS010000604.1:0-4959 GCA_964015645.1 uncultured bacterium | reverse complement strand
TACCCTGGGCTTTGGTCTAAAACTGCTTCGCAGTAAAAAACGAACGCCAACGGCGTTACAGATCATAGCCCAGGGTTCGCCTCCAAGGCGAACCCTGGGTTTGAATATCCCAAAAAGCAAACCCTGAAAGGGTTTCACCATTAGCAATATATAGTTTATTTTTTTACATGCACTTAGGTTGCATATGTAGTCCTCAACTGTTAATATTTTTTATGGCAGAATAATTTTTTTATCATTCTGCCAACAAATTATTCTGCCATAAAGTCGGGGGCTACTATTTCAACTTAGGCTAAAGTGATGAAGAAATCCGGCAACCAACAGAGAATTTCGACAATGCTGAAAACCGGCGCTGAAGAAACGTCCGGCGTTTCAAAATATGCCTGGTACGTGGTGTTAATCCTCAACCTAGCCAACATATCGGCGCTGGTTGACCGTCAGGTACTAACGCTGATGGTAGAACCGCTCAAGCGGGATTTCGGCTTAAGCGACATCCAGGTCAGCCTGTTGATCGGGATCAGTTTTTCACTATTTTATACGATTTTGGGCATCCCGCTGGCCCGCCTGGCAGATGCCAAAAGTCGCAGGAATATTATCGCCGCCAGTATTGCGTTGTGGAGTTTGTTTACGGGAATTTGCGGCATCACCAAAAATTACGCCCAACTGTTTGCCGCTCGAATTGGAGTAGGTATTGGAGAAGCGGGCCTCACCCCGGCAGCAGTTTCCTTAATTGCAGACTATTTCCCTAAAAAACAGCGGGTGATGGCAATGTCGATTTTCCAGATGGGCATTTATATGGGCGCCGGCATCGCTTTGATTACTGCCGCCTTGATCATAAAGCTGGCTTCTGTTAACGAAGTTTGGCAGCTCCCTTTTATTGGCCGGATATATCCCTGGCAGATGGTGTTTTTTTACATCGGCCTGCCCGGTTTATTGATCGCGCTGTTGATGTTCACGGTAAAAGAGCCGGCTCGAAAAGCCCTCTTGTATCACGTTTCGGCAGATGAAAAAGAAGTGATTGCGAGGGTTTCATTTCCTGAATTCTTAACCTATTTGCGCCAAAATAGCGCTGCATTCGCTCATTTTTACGGTGGAATTTCTTTGTTGACAGTGGCCATATTCGGCATCAGCACCTGGGTGCCAACGCTTTTTATTCGCAGCCACGGCTGGAGCACATTGCAAGCCGGGCTGACTTTCGGCGGATGTATCGCCGTTTTTTCCAGCCTGGGAGCGCTTGCCGGGGGAAAGTTGTCGCTGGTGTTGGCGAAAAAAGGCCATCGCGATGCCAACATGCGGGTTCCTTTAATCGCTGCCCTGGGGTTGATTCCATTAACAATCGCTTTCCCATTGATGCCTGCGCCAGCAGGGGCGGTTTTGTGTTTAATTCCGATTTGTTTTTTCGGCAGTTTTCAAATCGGAACCGTTCCAACAGCGTTGCAGGAAATTGCTCCCAACCAAATGCGCGCCCAGGCGATATCCATTCATATGTTTATCATCAATCTTATCGGCGCCGGATTAGGCCCCTTGCTGGTTGCCCTGGTAACTGATTACCTGTTTAATGATACACAAGCGCTGCCTTATTCCCTGGTGTTAACAATGCCGGTCGCATTAGTTTTGTCTACCATCGTTCTCTCTTCCGGATTAAAGCACTTTAGTGAAACAAAAGAAGCATTGAATTTAAGAGTGAAAAACCATTATACTTGATCAGTTTAAGAGACGAACGAAAAACATCGTAGATGTTTCATTATTGTAATAGTAGTAATTCTCTCGATCACACGATCCTCGTAGAGGATCTATAAAAAGACCGATATATGAAGGCTGTTTCAAATCAGGATACACCGGCCATTCCCCTGCTGGCGTCAAAACTAACTGCCCCGCGAATGCGGCCGGATATGGTTTACCGCGAATCGCTGATCCGGAAATTAGAGGATGGAATGCAGCGTAACGCCACGCTAATATCCGCCCCCGCCGGATTCGGGAAAACCAGCTTGATCTGCCAGTGGCAAAACCAAACGGATAGAACCGCCACCTGGCTGGCGTTGGATGATGACGATAATGATGCGCGGCAATTTCTGTCCTATCTAATCGCAACGTTCGAGAGCCATCACCCGGATTTCGGAAAAGAAATTTCTCCGCTGTTACAGACACCGAAACTACCACCCATTCGTTCGTTAATGACGCTATTCGTAAACGAATTGAATCAACTTTCCCCGGAAATATCCCTGGTGCTTGATGATTATCATTTTATCAGCAATCCGTTAATTCATGAAACGCTGGATTTTTTATTAGCGCATTTACCGCGAAATTTACATTTGATCGTTAGCACTCGCGCCGACCCGCCGCTGCAATTGATGCGCTTGCGAGCCACGGATCAATTGACCGAAATAAGGGCTGCGGATTTGCGATTTTCGCTGGACGAAACCGCTAAATTTTTGGCAAATGAGCTGGAGTTCAACCTGGCCGCGGAAGATTTAGCATTGATGGACGAACGGATTGAAGGATGGATTGCCGGCTGGCAGTTGGCAGCCATTTCCATGCGGGGGCAAACCGATATTTCGGAGTTTGTCCGTTCTTTTGCCGGTGACGACCGCTATGTTTTGGACTACCTAATGGAAGAAGTGTTTGAACGGCAGCCGGAACCGGTTCAAAACTTTCTGCTGCAAACATCAATTCTGGAAAGATTGTACGGCCCGCTGTGCAACGCCATTACCGGGCAAACCGATGGTCAGGAAAAACTGGATTATTTGGATGCTGCCAATCTATTCGTTTTCGCGCTGGATAATAAACGAAATTGGTATCGTTATCACCACTTGTTTGCAGATTTATTACGCGTGCGATTAAACCATAGCGAACGGGATTTGATACCGGAATTGCACCAACGCGCCGGCGCCTGGTTTGAAAAGGAAAATATGCCGGAGGCAGCCCTCTCTCATTACATCCAGGCAGCGGATTGGCAAAAAGCAATGAATCTCTTAAACCAGCTTGCCTGGACAAAGCGGTATCACGGCCCTACATTTTCCCTGGAACGATGGTTCGTCGCCATCCCGAAAGATGTTCTGTTTACTGATTTCCGGCTCTGCCTTTTTTACGCGGAAATATTGATTTCGCTCGGAAAAGTGGAAACTTGCAAAGAGTTTTTAATGCAATTGGAAACGTCCTGGCAGTCAGACTCAACCGGGGCTAAATCCGCAGTGCTATTGCATGTTCGCGGCTCTATCAATTTTATCAAGGGTAATTTTTCGGAAACCGCCAGATATGCCAAACAGGTTTTGGAAAAGCTTCCCGAAGAAGAACGGGAAATACGCGCTTCCGCCAGTTTGGCGCTGGCAATGGCTTACATACTTCTCGGAAATGTGAAGGAGGTTGGCGAAGCGGCCTCCAAAGCGCTGGTTTTGAACCAGGAAATCGGAAACATGTTTGGCATTTTTCGCGGCTTTAATATATTATGCCGGCAGCAAATGATGCAGGGAAAATTGCAAGATGCTGCGGCAGCCCTGAAAAATTTATTCCAAAGCATAAAAGGTCCATTTGCAAAACAGATTGTTTTATCCAATGCCTACCTGGCGGCCATTTATTACCAATGGAATGATTTGGAAGCTGCCGAAGCGTATACAACCGCTGCTCTTAACGCCGCCCGGCGAACCGGCAGGAGGGTCTCACTGGCGTATGCCCATAAAATTCAGGCTGAATTGCGATGGGCAAGGGGCGAACCGGAAGCAGCACATTCAGAGTTAGAAAAGGCATTAACCTTGCTTGAGGTACAGGGACTCCATTTTTTTCCCGGGGAAATCAGGGCGTACCGGGCCTGGCTTTGGCTGCGGAACGGTGATGTGGAAGCGGTAAATCGCTGGATAGCCGCTAACAAAAATCATTTGGATCGCCCGCCAATGCTGGAGAAAGAGCCGGAAAATCTAATCGCCGCCCGCTATTGGATTGAAATTGGCGATGTTGAAGCTGCCGAAAAAACGCTACGGCGATGTTATGAGGAAGCAAACGCCAATGGCCGGGTTGATAGCCAAATCAGAATTCTACTAATTCAAGCGCTTGCCGCAGAGAAATCCAATCGCCGCGATGTGGCGCTGGAGCGGCTCTCGAAAGCCTTGAGTTTTTCCGAACCCGGGGAATATATCCGGCTTTACGTTGATGAAGGCCGGGCAATAGAAAATCTTTTAACTCATCTGCTGAAAAACACTTCGAAGGTGCACCGGGGCGGCCAACCTGAAATTTCGCTGAATTATCTCACCAAAATACTGGCCGCTTTTCCCAAAAGCGGCGTCAAAAGCACGAAAAAGCCGGAAGTGGAAAACACGGCTATACCGGATTTCTACTACCTCGATCCGCTTAGCGAACGCGAGCTGGAAGTGTTACAGCTTATTCGGGAAGGGCTTTCCAATACCGAAATCGCCGATAAGCTGTTCATCTCTTTAAATACCGTTAAAACCCATACCAAAAAGATCAACCAAAAATTGAACGTAACCAGCCGAACCCAGGCGGCGGCCCGGGCGCAACAGTGGGGATTGATTTAGTTGTTCGGTGTTTGGTTATCAATTCTTCGGCAGTACTCAAAACCACCCAATAATTTTCTGAAGTTGCTCGCGGCGGTTGCGGCTAAGTTTTAATTGGGTGTTGTCTTTCAAAATAACATAGTAGTCGCCGGTGGAAGCGGGTTGAAGCTCCTTGATCCGGTCGATATTGACGATGACTGAACGATGAATTCGGTAAAACCGCTGCGGGTCGAGGCGGGATTCCAGGGTACTCATCGATTGCCGCAACAAATGCACCTTTTTTGCGCAATAAAGCTGCACATATTGATCTGCGGCTTCGATCCAATCAATTTCATCCACATTCAAAAAATAAATTCGCCCGGTGGATTTAATTGCCAGACGCTGTAAAAACGCCGGCTCCGCCGAGGATTCACGATCTTTTTGATCTGTCTCTTATACACATCTGACGCTGCCGACG
>CAXHHS010000603.1:0-4961 GCA_964015645.1 uncultured bacterium | reverse complement strand
TCATAGTGTCAAACGTGAGGGCAACACCGTAGGCGGATTTGAAGCCTTCCGACATATTGGCAATGCCGGAAGCAAATAACACCAGGGAGGTCACAACCCGCACCATCCAGGCCAGTTCGCCGTCTTTCAACAGTTCATCCTTAAAAATCGACATTGCCACTACCCCGGCGTCAATGGCAAACGCAGCAATCGCACCCAAAATGATGCTGTTGTAGAAAAACTGGCTCATAAAAGTGGTGCTGTGCATAAATGTGGCGATCAAAATACCGATCAAACATAACGCCCCGGCCCGGTATTTGACAATATCTCTAAATTTCGACTTCTTTTCCATTGTCACTTCCTCCTTTGTTATCCTTCTTGGTTTTAATAGGGGTGTTGGCCCGCCGCATTAATTTCTTTTGGCGAGGGGAGAGTTCCTTGTCTTGTTCATTATCGAAAAACGTGAACAAAGGAATCCGTAGAATCGAAGCACCCAATCGCCGTGCGCTGACATATTGCAAATATTCCGCAGGGCTGAAGATGATCTTCATATCAGCGGGGTTGGGAACCCGGTCGCTTTGCTGAGATTTTTGCAGCATGCGATGGGCTAATTTTTTCGTATTCAGCATTTGGAAATTCTGCATTTGCACTTCTCCTTAAGTTAAATTGAAATTAGTGAATTAATAAAACGGTTCTCGGTAGCGAGATTGCGAATCCGGTGTGAGGCTCACTGGCGAAGTGCAAAAAACCAAATCGGGGCAACAAGAGGAAAAATCAAATGGAAAAAATCAAAATTTGCACACTCCTCAGCTCACAAATCGATATTTAAAGAACGTGTCTAAATGTTCACTAAAATTATAATCGATCAATTTGGATTTGTCAAGAGTAAAAAAATAAAAAAGTGTTTTTATGTTCACTATTTTTTTAATGAGCGAGTTCATTAAAAAAACAAAGCCTTTTTCGTTAAGAAAGAATAACGGAAAAGACTTTATTTAACCAATAGTGGATCTAACTGATGGTGGGTAATAAACATTGTCCCAAATTGGGATTTAGGAATGGGATGTTTTCGGGAAGATGATAATGTCGCCGGTGTTTTCGGGAAGTTTTGCTGTAATGGATTTGTAAAACTCACGAATTTTGTTCATATCGCCTTCTTCGTCGTCAGAAGGTTTAATTACTAGGCCGAAGCCGGCAACTTTACGTTTATAGTCGAGAAAGGCGCAAATAATGGGAACTTTGGCTCCCTTGGCGATATAATAAAATCCTGTTTTCCATTTATCGACGCGTTTGCGAGTTCCTTCCGGAGCAATTACCAGCAATAACTCTTTGTGTTTGTCAAATGTTTGGATAACTTGATCAACAAAATTTTTAGAAGACGTTCTATCCAGTGGAATGCCACCTAACCAGCGCATCAGGGAACCAAATGGTTTTTTGAAAAGGGTGTGTTTACCAACCCAGTATCCCTTTATTCGATAGATTAAGGATGCGGGATAACCAACAGCAAAATCCCAATTAGAGGTGTGGTGAGCAACAATGACAACGGATTTGGGAAAGCGCGGAAATTCTCCTTCTACCCGCCATCCAATAAGTTTATAAATCACCCGGCCAATCCAGGCTGAAAAATTGTTAACATTCATTCGGTTTGTGAAGAGTTCAGGCATTTTAGGATAGTTTCTCCATTATCATATTGAGAGCCCCTCCTTTAAGGCCTCTCTAACGATACTTCCAATTTTGTCTTTATAATATTCAACATCATTTTCAGTTTTAACAATTATATCTACATCAATTCCAATTAAAGCCAACCGTTTACGTATTATTCTTCCAAGAGAACGTTTTTCTTCAAAATCTAAATTATGTTTAACAGATATTAAAATATCATAATCACTGTTAAATGAAGCCTCGCCTCGCGAGCGAGAACCAAAGAGTATCATTTGACTATTTGGTACAATTTCCCGAATTACTTTTTTAATAATGTTTAAATTATTGTCTTCTTTCATAATGCTTGCTTTATTTTTTCAAGCTAAATCAACTCTTTAATTTATTTAGAATAAATAATTTAGAGTTGTTAAACAAGATTATTCTATCTTTAGGAGGTCGGTTAAAAATCAAAAGCAATCCCCAACAGCCTGTAATGTTTCCTCACCCCTTATGAAAATACACATGAGTTTTATTCCGCAAATAAAGCTCCCCAGCCGAAAAACTCGAAACCGGCGGTTTCCAGGTGGTTTAGTTGATCGCGATATTTATTAAACAATTCCACATTCTGTTCATTAATCGCCTCATTAATTTGCTCACGGGCCTCTGCGTTGTTCTGCGCAAACATCTGACCCATCGAACCGTAATAAGCGCCGAAAATTTGGGCGGAAAGAAACCGGTATTCCTTCGGCGACATTTCGTGTTCTCGCAGCGCATCAATAAAGTCGTGCCGAATATCCGATAAAAGGTTCAACGCCTCGGTATATTCCGTAAACCCGGCAAGGCCCTCTTCTTTTTTGTCTTGCAATACTTTAAATTCCGCAGTATGGCTTTTAATTTTATCGGCAAATGTTTGTTTGATTTCGATAAATTTTTGAACTTGAGGTTCGGTGATAACGCCATCTTCCGGCTCTTCAAACGCAAATTTGCTGTTAAGGGATTTCGCTTCTTCAAGCATTTCCGGGGATGCGCCCAGGGCGCCGGCGTAATCTTGAACGACATCTTTCGCTTTTTGGAAAACCCAAAAAACCCCTACCGTCAACAATATTGCAATCACCCCCACAACTGCCAGGGCAATAATACATCCTTTTGATTTGCCGCTCGCCATCGCACAACCTCCTGTCATTCTAAAAAATTGATCAAAGATAAGAAAGCACGACATTATTTGCAAATTTGAGTGGAGTTTCGTCTTTTTAGCCGCGGGTATTGATTCTTTTTTGCTAAGTCGGTATATTTAATTGAATTAACGAATTCGATCTAATACAATGTATAACCTGCAAAAGCAAACAGCCGCTGGGAGGTTGCGCTTAATCTTGATTGGGGGATTATTATGCTTAGCTCCCGGTTTGGTGAAAGGGCAGATTTCGGTAAATATCGAAAATGTGCATACCGATAGCGCCTCCGCCGGTAATTTATCCTCAAATTTCCCCTACCCGATTTTATCCTTTATCACTGTTACCGATAGCAACGGCAATTTTATTAGCGGATTGGCCGATACCCTCCAATGGCTGGGGCCTGGCGATGTAATTCCCGGAAGAACCGAAAGGATATCCGATATCTGGCTTCCACTGGTTACGAACCCGAATGCGCCGTCCAATCCACCGGATTCCCTCTTTCAGCAACCCCCCCCTGCAATATTTAAAGAATTCAACCAGGTTGGTCAATCGATTGTATCGACCAGTACCATGGTTGTGCTCGATAAAAGCGGAAGCATGACAGAAGAAATCCAGGATGCTAAAGATGGCGCAATTGCGTTTATCAACGCCCTGCGGCCCGATGACCGCCTGGGGTTTATTGCGTTTTCCGATTCAACCGAGATCAAAATATTGGGGTTTACCGATGATCCTGCCCCGGTAGTTGCCTGCATCGATACTTTAATAGATCGCGGCGATACCCACATGTACCACGCATTAGCCCACGCCATCGATAGCACCAAACAAGAAAATAGTGTTCTCCCAAATATTTTGATCCTTACTGACGGCAAGGCGGAAGATAATAATAATTATGATCTTAGCGCACTTATTGCCGAGGCCAAAGCCGCGAATATTACCATTCATACCATTGGATTGGGGGCGGAAGCGGATACATTCGCTTTAAAATTAATGTCTCAAGAAACCGGTGGTTTTTTTCAATTTACGGAAAACTCCGTGGAATTAGTGGATATTTACCGGGATTTCGCCTCAATCATCAATATGACCAATTTTTATGTGATGGCACATATCTCGCCGGAGCCGTGTAGTATCGATGGCGTTCGTCAAGTCAATCTCGAAGTTAATTTCGATGGATTTAGCGCTCAGGCAACCGGGCAATATGATTTTAATGGAACACCAAGAAACTACGATGTTTCCATCGCTAAAAGTGTTTCCAAAGATGTTGTTACAATTGGGGAAACGTTTCGCTATACGCTCAACATTAACAATGCCGGGCCGTTTCCCGCTTATAATGTGGAAGTAGTCGATACGATCCCGGATTTCCTGGTAACATCTATATTTGACCCGCCGCCGGAAGATACCCTGGCTGCCAATGTGTTTCGATGGCGATTCGATAGCCTTGCTTCCGGTTCAATAAAAACAATTGCTTATGATGTGCAGATTGATACCTCGCTGCCAGATACCGTATCGCAATTTGCCAGCGGCAGCTTTGTTTTAGCGAGTTGCGATACCAATAATACTAATGATGCCAGCAGCATTCCTGTATCGGTACGGCGGATTGCGAACCTCTCCGTTTCCCAATTTGCAGTAACCGATTCGTTTACCGTTTCCGGCAACGATACCACCTGGTTTGCACAGGAAGAGGAAACCTATGCTTACACCATCCGCATCAGCAACAACGACAGTTTGCTGATAGCGGAAAATGTTGTGGTGCGAGATGTTTTACCGGATTCGGTTTTTTCTGGCAACAACGCCGGCGGTGATACACTGATTTGGAATCTCGGCAACCTGCCGCCGCTATCGGATACGACGTTGACGCTCAACCCAACAGTCGTCAGCCAAATTCCCTTCGAACCGTTTCCGTTAACAAATACCGTTATCGCCGGTTCGAATAATTCGCCGGATACGACCTCGACGAACACGATTTTTGCGATATTTGCCCCGGATGCGCCTGGCGATACGCTGGCGGAACTCTCGGTTTTACAACGGGTTACGACCGATTCATTCACCGTTTCCGGCAACGATACCACCTGGTTTGCGCAGGAAGGTGAGACCTATTCTTACACCATCCGCATCAGCAACGATGATAGTTTATTAGCGGCGGAAAACGTCGTGGTGCGCGATATTCTGCCGGAT
>CAXHHS010000602.1:0-4967 GCA_964015645.1 uncultured bacterium | reverse complement strand
CTGGGCGTTAATGTAACGCGCAATTGGGCGATTCGAGGCGAATTGGCAGTTAGTGATTTTGATCGAAATGTCTTTTCCGATCTCGATAGCGACGATAACCGCGGAAACGCCTTTAATGTGACAACCACCTTGCAAGACAGCGTGCTAAAATTATTCGGTTCTAACATCGGAAATGTGCGATTTAATGCCAATTGGAACAAACAGGGCAATAATTTTAACCCGCTCGACCGCCCGTTGCAGCCGGCGTTTAACTACAAATGGAGCCTGGGCGATTCCGCTTTAACGACCGAGGAAAGCAGCTTCGAAACGTCGTTATCCTACAAACCGGTTCGCTATTTGAAATTTGATGGCAATCTTGGTAATTTACAAAAAGCGTCGCTGGGGATTTCATCTGACCGCCAGTTGGGGCAGGTTCAACTGCTTCAGGAGAAATTACTGCCCAGCTTAACTGCGCGTTACGAAAACATCAGCAGCCAAACCGGTTCCGGCCAAACGGGATGGAATCGCCAGAATATTACGTTTCTAAAAACGATCAAACAGTTTGCCCCGCGCTACAGTTTTAAACGGGAGGATCGCGCCGTTGATAGTAAAACGAGGGGCAATGTCACCGGTTTTGTATTTAACGATCACCAGGCGGGATTGAGCATAAACAAACTATTGGGGATCGATTGGGATTTGCAATACCAGCTTCGCCAGGATTTTTTATACGATCCCAACACGCGCCGGAAATTGCTGGATCACGCCACAACTCAAACCATGGGCGTACGCGGAACCCTGGTTCCAAATCCAAAGTTGCGCGGCCAGTTCGCCGTTCAATATCGTGAAAAGAATTTTGATGATTTTTTTATCAGCCTGCCAACCGATAGCATGATGATTTACCAGCCGGATCCGCAATTTCAAGACACTACCTGGCAGGATCGCCAAAGCCACCTGGCGAATTTGGAACTCCAGTATCGTAATAAAGAAGGCACCATCAATGCCCGCTGGGATTATAAAGTGGCCACGGAGTTGGAAGCGCTGCGCGAAATTCGTTACTTTGATGTCGGCGAGAATCGCGGGAATTTTCGTTTCGACTCCACGCTCAACGAATACGTTCCCGATCCCAACGGCGAATTTATACAGATATTTTTCCAAACCGGCAGTTTCGAAAATATAATTCGCCTGGAAACCGGCTGGCAGTTGCAATACCGCCCCAAATTGGCGCGCAACTTGACTAACTTCGGCGACATTTTATTGAATCGGATTTCTTCCACAACCTATTTAAAGATCGAGGAAAATAATCGCGGGGGAAATATCCGGGATATTTATTTACTGAATTTGAGCAAGTTTCATAATCTTGCAACAACTGCCAACGGTACTTACATCATCAACCAGGACCTGTTTTACAACGAACGCAATCCGGATTGGGGCGCACTGTTTCGCTTTCGCTACCGGGATGTGATCGCCAACCAGTTTTTGCAAGCGGATAACAATGAAGCGCGAATTACCAACGACCGGATATTCCAGCTTCGCAAGCGTTTTTTTCGTCGAAAGTTGAATCTTACCGGGGAATATCGTAATTCGCTCAACAAACGCTGGGTGGCGTCTTCCCCCTCGCGCAATTTGAATATTCTCAGCCAAACCTTTGTCGCACGATTTAATTATCGCCCCAGTATTCAATGGCAAATTCAAGTAGACGCTGAGCGCGGCGTGGATCGCGACCGCAAAGAAAGCGACCCGCTGCAAGTGAATGTTTGGGAAATTAAACCGCAGGTTTCTTACTCGATTCGCGGCAAAGCGCGGGCAACGGCGAATTTAACCTTTATCAACGTCGCAGAAGTGGAAAACCCTGCTGATCGCCCGATCCCGTTTGAGATGGGCAACGGTAAAAAAATCGGAAATTCCTGGCAATGGAACGCGCGATTCGAGTATTTTATCAGTAACAATATCACGATCAACGCCAATTACACCGGGCGAAAAGATGCCGAGGCGTTGCGCACACTTCATTTGGGCAAAGCGGAAGTGCGGGCGTTTTTTTAAAAAACATTGGCAAAAAAATCATGGGCAAAATGATTAACAGATTATTTTTTTATCTTTACTTAAGCCTAACAATTCTCTTTAGAACACGGATTAAACGGATGACACTGATTTCCACGAATTTATTTAAAGGCTTTTATAAAAACCCGTGTAAATCCGTTCAATCCGCGTCATCCGTGTTCAAATTTAGTTGCAGCCCGGTTTCGCCACACCACCTTTGGCTAATATTCTTGTTGATAACGTTTGCAGCCCTGACCCAATCATCTGCTCAGAAGCTGGTATTTCTCAATAAACTGGAATTCAAATTCGACTCAAATATCAACTTCGCGGAAAAACAGCTTCGTAAACAATATTTAAACCGGATTTACACCCCGGCACTGCTGAAAGAAATCAAAACCAAAACCATCGATGAACTCAAAAATAGCGGCTATTATTTTGCCAGGATCGATTCACAATCAGCCAAGATCGATCCATCTGCACGGACAGCAGCAGTTTTTTTGGAAATCCACACCGGCGATTTTTTGCGATTGAGCGAAATCAACATCACCAATCACGACTCGATTTCCGGCGAATTATTACCCCAAATTGATAATCGTATTGCAAACTATATCGGTAACAATTACACCGAACCACTGGTAAATTCACTATTCCGCGATGTAATCGATGTGATGGAAAATTCCGGTTACCCCCTGGCGCGTATCCGCACGGAAGAATTTCAGTTTCAGGCATCGGAAAAAGATGAGTGGTCGCTAAAATTAAACCTGGAGGTTTTACCGGGAGATTCGGTGGAAATCGCCTACCTCAAATTCCCCAAGCAAAAGAGTAATCTTTCCTCGTATTTACAACGCTTGCTGCGCTTTAGGCCGGGGCAGCGTTATGAAGAAACTCGTGTGTCCAAATACAAGCAAATCCTCCGTCGCCAGGAATTTATCCGCGATGTAAAAGACCCGGTGCTGGCGCTGGACAAAGACAAAAAATATTTCCTGAGCACAGATTTTGAGGAAACACCCTCCACAGCGCTCGATGGCATTATCGGTTATATTCCCCCACCGGCCAACGATGCAGATGCCAAGGGATTTTTTACCGGTTTAATCAACATCGGCGTGCGCAACCTGTTTGGCGGCGGGCGGAAGTTGCAGATTTTCTGGCAAAAGCAGGACCAATTTTCCGATGAGTTTCGATTGGGGTATCGCGAGCCGTTTATTTTCGGCTTGCCATTTCACACCCAGGTTGGCCTGTACCGCCTGGTGCGCGATACGACTTTTATCGAGTTCCAATACAATCTCAATTTCGAATTTCCTCTCAGCAGCGTTCTTAGCCTCTATGTCGATATTGCCAGCCGCGATGTTTCCCCGGATTCCCTGGCCAGTCGCCGGCTTCGCCTGCCGATAACATCCAGTTTTGTAACGGAAACCGGGTTACGCTGGGATTTGCGCAATAATCGGTTAAACCCGACATCCGGGCTATTTCTGGATATTTTATTCGGGTTAAATCAGCAGAAAAATAATGGGCCGGATTTTTTGTTAGCAGAGGATTCGCTGCGCAGTTCGGAAACGCTACAACGGATGCGGGCGGATTTAAGCTTTTTCGTTCCGACATTCCGGCGGCAGGTGTTTGCAAACCATTTTCACTTTGAGTTCCGGGAAAATCGCGGCGGCATTTTGCGAATATCCGATCAATTATGGTTTGGCGGTGCCACCACTGTGCGCGGCTTTCGCGAATCGCAATTTTTTGCCCGGCGAGTATTGTGGGCCAATACGGAGTATCGTTTCATTATCAACCCGCAGTCGCGTTTTTTTGTGTTTACGGATAACGCCTTTTTTTCACGCCAATCCCCGGATAACCTGGAACAATGGCTCACCAGCTACGGCCTGGGTTTGCGCATTACCGGGCCGTTAGGCATTATGCAAGTGGATTTTGGGCTGGAAAGAGGTTCACCTTTTCGGGAGGGGAAATTGCATTTTCGGGTGATTAATGAGTTTTGATTCAATATTATTTGATCTTGACTTATTACATTCAAAAAAATAAATTAAAATTAAGCTGCATAATTTTCCTTTAAAAAGAGCATTGTTTAATTTGCAGCTTTTTTACCTATGTTTTTCTTTTGGAAAAGATAGATTCGTATTTTTTACCAGCCAATATATCAATTAAACTTTAAACATAACCATATACCTTTTTGCCCATAATTCACGAATATCATAGTTCCTAAAAATCATTTGGAGAAATCTATGAGTGTTTTCGAAGAAAAGGCTGCAAAACTTAAACGTCAATTGCAGAAATTAATTAGTGAATTACTAAAAGAGGCAGAAGCGGATACAATTACCATTTTATTACATGACCCCAAGTATGATACTTTCTTTTTACCGGTTAGCCAGGGTTTAATGGAAAAACGGTCTTTTGAAGATGCTTACAGCCATTCTGATAGAATTTCAGGGAAGATATTAAAAGAAGGCAAGAAAATCGTAGAAGATGTAAGAGCGACAAAGGAACTCGATGGCCCTTTCGTTCGACGTGAAAAAATTCATTCTGTTATAGCACTTCCAATAGAATCCGATGCCAGAAAATTTGGAATTTTATATGTAAATTACCGAAGAAAGGTTTTAGATATTAAAGAAAGAGCAAAGAGTGCTGAGGAATTTACCAAGAAATTAGCTGATATAATTGAAGCTTCCGGTATAATTGAATACACGCGTTTAGAACATAGAACAATAGACAAAATTCATCAAATATACCAGGATGCAGCAGATCTGGTTTACAATGTCATCGGTCGACCTGTAGCACTCTGGCTTCATAAAGCTGGTTCAGAAGAATTGTATGTCAAAGCCGCAACAGGTGTTTTGATTGAATATGTTGAGAATGCCTTATACCAAGTAAATGATGGAAATTTTGTAAGCAATATTTTCAAAAGCGGCCAATCGAATTACTTGTACGATTTATTCAAACACCATGAT
>CAXHHS010000601.1:0-4967 GCA_964015645.1 uncultured bacterium | reverse complement strand
CGTAATACCAGTGCTAAACGCACCACTTTGGTAACCGAACCCGATTTTTGTTAAAAATCGCCAAACATCGTATTCGAACTCATTTAGAATATCCACATTCGTTACGTTATCATCCGGCAAAATACCAAAAGCGGTTGTGCGAATGTTAGCGTCCTGGCTGCGTACGGAAAGGTAAGGCGTTATACCAATTCCTATCTTTTTAGCCGGCGAATATGCCCAGGTTATACCAAGCCAGTCATCATCGATTTCTTGTAGATAACTAAAATCGCTATTTAGCGTTTCATTTCCCGGGGCGCCAGTGTTTCCTATCACAACGGCGTCACGAAAAGAAAACTCAATTCGCGATTGAGATCGTGTCAGTATCGAATAACCAAAGGTATGTTTCGGCAAACCTGGAAGCCGAAAAGAGCCAGCGGTAAGGGTCGGTGTGGAATTTATAGAAGATGATGTTAAATCCCGCTGTCCCGGCAGGGCGTTTTTAAATTTGATTTGGGTATATTGGTAAATTGCGCCGCCCAAAATAAATGCCGGATCCTCAATCAACGCCAGCATACCGGGATTATAGTAAGTCGCGCCGAGATCGGATACGCTGCCAATTACTGCGCCGCCTAATAATGTAGAGTGGGTTCCATATTGAAGCGTCCAGTATTGGCTATCCTGAGCTGAAATGTTCGAAATGAAAATATTTAGAAGGATTATCATGGTAAAAATAGGTTTCAATTCGGTCCCCTGGTTTCGGCTTCAATTATTCTCTAAACAACGATAAAATCATTAATTCATCGAATATAGAAAAATATGGCGTTTTAGTCAATTAACAACTATTGAGTTAAGGTTATTGCTTGTGCGATAACAGGAATAGGCATATATTTCTATTAACAGAAAAACTAAAAAACGCTGTATGCATAGCCTCGAATTCAACTTAAAACAATCCGAAATAATTACCTTCCGAAATCAGCCTCTAAAACAATATTGCACTTTTGGCATCGGTGGTTTGGCGGATTATTTGATCATCGCTGAAAATGAACGCCATATTATCGACGCCATTCTGCTCTGCCAAAAATTTGAAATACCATTCAAACTACTCGGTTTGGGCAGCAACGTTATTATTTCCGATGAAGGATTTCGCGGCGCCATCATTATTAATCAAAGCCGCTCCTGGAAAATTTTGGATGAAGCGCCGGATCTTGCAAAAAGCAAAAAAACCATAGCACGTTTTGCCAGCCACGGCAGCAATTTTTATACGATGGAAGGATTGGATTATACAGATGAACTCGCCCCGCCGGTAATTGTGCGAGTTTCCTCCGGCGCTCGAGTTATTCCGTTGATGAAATCGCTTTACCGAAAAAACATTACCGGGTTGCAGTGGTTTTCCGGTATTCCTGCAACTGTTGGCGGGGCGATTTATATGAATATGCACGGTGCGAAAGCATTTTTTGGCGATCTGGTTTACAGCGCAATACTTTTTGATGGGTCAGAGACATTTTGCGTCGATCAAAACTGGTTTGCATTTGATTATGATTGGAGCAACCTCCATGAAACACCTGCCATTATTTTAAGCGCAGATTTAGTTTTGCGCAAAGGCAATCCGGGACAAGCACAACGCCTTTCCCGGGATTGGGCGCGGCGGAAAGCGTTACAACCGCAAAAATCTGCCGGATGTATCTTTCAAAATCTGAGCGAAGAAGATCGGATCCGGTTGGACTTACCAACGCCATCTATTGGTTATCTAATCGATAAAGTATTAAATTTAAAGGGGTTACAAAAAGGTGATGCGATAATCTCCACTGCACATGCCGCCTTCATCGAGAATATTGGTAGTGCCCGTGCGAAGGATGTGTATTTTTTATACCGTACCATCGAAGAAACCGCAAAAGAAAAACTCGATCTTCAACTGATACCGGAGGTCGAGTTTATTGGAGAATTCAACTCATGTCAAAATTTATAATTGAAGGCGGAAAGCCGCTTAAAGGTGAAATTAAGGCGTCGGGAAACAAAAACGCTGCGCTGCCAATTATTGCCGCAACCGTTTTAACTGATGAAGAGTGTATTTTAGAAAATATGCCAAACATTCGCGACGTTCAGGCAATGTTTGATATTTTGCGCGATCTTGGTAAAACCGTAGAAAGAACTTCAGAAAACAGCTATCAAATTTCCGGGCAGGTTACCCATACCAAACCTTCCAGAAACCTGGTGCAAAAATTACGCGCTTCAATTCTCTATATGGGCGCATTATTAGCAAAAACCGGCGAGGCGGCCATAGCACCGCCCGGTGGCTGCGTAATCGGCCGGCGGCACCTGGAACCGCATTTTGTTGCATTGACTGATCTCGGTGCGCAGGTCAATCAAACCGATAGTTTTTTCACAGCACGAATATTAGCTCGGCAACCTGCAAATACATTTTTGACCGAAGCCTCGGTTACTGCTACGGAAAATGCCTTGTTATTCGCTGCCACCAATCCGAATGAGTCGATTATTGAAAATGCTGCTTGCGAGCCGCATGTCGGAGATTTAGCTGTAGCGTTAAAAAAAATGGGCGTTTCTATTGCAGGTATTAATTCTAACCGGTTGCACATAAAGGGATGCAGCAAACCCAAGGGGTTTCATCACCAAATTATTTCCGATCATATCGAAGTTGGCACATTTGCCATTCTGGCGGCCAGCACCGGTAGCAAATTGGCGATTCATTCCGTTCATAAGACGCACATGCGGAAGCCTGATTTTTATTTCGAAAAAATGGGCGTTCGGCTCGATTATTCTCCCGACGGAAAAACTCTGGCAGTATCAGCAAATTCATTAAAAGCGCCGACCAGCCAAATTCAAGTGGGGCTATGGCCCAACTTCCCAACGGATTTGATGAGTCCCATGATCTGCTTGGCAACCCAGGCAGAAGGCACGACCCTTTGCCATGATTGGATGTTTGAATCGCGAATGTTTTTTGTTGATAAACTGATAGCGATGGGCGCTAATATTACTTTGTGCGACCCGCACCGGGTGCTGGTTTCCGGCCCCACACAGCTTCGCGGCCAAAATCTTAGCAGCCCGGATATTCGTGCCGGTATCGCACTCGTTATTGCCGCCTTATCTGCCCGCGGCACCAGCACCATCGAAAACGTCGAATTGGTTGATAGAGGTTATGAAGATATTGTCGGCAGGCTGCAACAACTTGGGGCGAATATTGAAAGAGTTACTGCTTGACCAAGTTCCGCATGTTGCCTCCATCTTCAAATACTGAATCGGAGACTTCTTCCACAGGCTTTCGGCTATCTTGTTAAAATTTCCTGTCCTAATTTCCATTTCTCAATTGACATTATATAAAGGCGGTTTATTACAAGAAAGGGCAAACGTATCTTGCGTTTTAGGAGTGTCAGACTTCAGTTTGACTGTTTGGGAGTTTGACAGTGGTCAAGCTGAAGCTTGACACTCCTTACAAATATAAAGCGATTTATTAACATAAAGAAAGGACAATCGTTATGAACGAGTTTTTATTGATTATCAAAGGAATGGGGCCAGCGAATCCTTCTCCAGAAGAAATGCAAAAAGCCCTGGAAGCCTATATGAATTGGGCTGGCAGTTTAGGAAAACAATATATTGATGGCCAGCGACTGGAACCTTCCGGCGCGCATTTAACCGGAGATACAATTGCAACCGACGGCCCTTTTCTGGAATCCAAAGAAATCATCGCGGGGTACGTGATTATTTCCGCGAAGAACCTGGACGAGGCAGTAGAGATTGCTAAAAGCTCGCCCTTGCTGGAACACTGCGAAATATATGTGCGGCCAATTTTAAGCCCGCCGGAATGATGGTCTAATTGAAGCAAGCAAATGTCTACCAAAAACGTAAATAAACTGGTTGACCATCTTTTTCGCCATGAAACAGGAAAGATGGTCGCAGTACTGGTGAAGATCTTTGGGCTGCGCAACCTTACAGTAGCGGAAGATGTGGTTCAGGAAACATTATTAGAAGCACTCCACTGCTGGAGCAGCGGCAAAATTCCCGATAACCCTACCGGCTGGCTAATGCAAGTAGCCAAGCGCAAAACCATCAATATTCTTAAAAGAGAACAGTATCTTGAAACTGCGATTGCGTCGCAAATTCTTTCGGCAAACAATGATGCTTCTATAGAAAACATTGTCGAAAATGTATTTTTTGACAGCGAAATCAAAGATAGTCAATTGCGCATGATTTTCACGTGCTGCCATCCCTATCTTTCCACCCAATCGCAAATTGCTTTTACATTAAAAACGTTATGCGGATTCAGTACAAAAGAAGTTGCCGATGCCCTGTTAACCAGCGAAACGACGATCAACAAAAGGCTTTATCGCACAAAACAGAGAATTCGATCTGGGCAAATCGCCTTCGAGATTCCGACAGGCAAAGAATTAGAAAAACGAGTAAATTCCGTTTGTTTGGCGATTTACCTCCTCTTTAATGAAGGGTATAATTCCTCACATTCCTCAACGGTGATTCGCAGAGATTTATGCGCAGAAGCGCTGCGATTGGGAATTTTGTTAGCGGAGCAAGTTACCCATCAACCGCAAGTATTTGCGTTAGTGGCGTTGATGCTTTTTCACAGCGCTCGATTTGACAGCCGGACTGATGAACAGGGCGGTATTATCATTTTTAAAGAGCAAAACCGGGCGCTCTGGAACCGGGAATTAATCCAAACCGGGCTACATTTTTTAAAAATTGCTTCCACAGGGGATCAACTCAGTGCATATCACCTGGAAGCGGGAATTGCTGCCGAGCACTGTATCGCAAAAAGTTTTGATGATACGAATTGGCAGAATATTTCCCGCCAGTATCATTTATTATATCAAATTAAACCCATCCCGGTTATTGAACTGAACCAGGCAATTATTTTGAGTAAAACACATGGAGTTGATACCGCAATCAAAAAACTGCGATCTATCGAGGAAACAGGAAAGTTAAAGGATTACTTTCTATTACCGGCTCCTTTGGGAGAGTTC
>CAXHHS010000600.1:0-4971 GCA_964015645.1 uncultured bacterium | reverse complement strand
TTCCTTCCGAGTCGACAGTCTCGGTAATGTCTTCCGGAAAGATAATTTCATCCCAATTAACAGCCCAACCAAAATCATTTCCGACATCGCTTTTGCGATTATCCCAGTTCAACTGAAATCCATCGTCGTTTTTGGTGATTCGCGCTTGTTCCAATTCGAAACCGGCATGATCGGTTATTCCGTTTTCTACCGGGATATTCAAGTTAAAATCTTGTTCAACAATGAGCGATGCTCTCAGGAACTCATTGACGATATCCGTTGCCGTAATGTCCGGCGTTCCGTCATCCGGGGATGTTTCATCGGATGGGCGGATAAATAGTTCGACTGAAAAACTGCGGGCAGTGTTGTTTGTATCAACATCGTCGATCCGCCAGGCTTTGCCATCTTCTAATTTTACGATGATGGCGGAATTTGACAGTGTAACGCCGTTTTGTTCAAATATGGCTTTCAAATCATCGGAAGGCGCATCATTGTTAGAATCATCAAGCTCGTCGATGAAAGACTTATCAAATAGAAAGTCAACCGGCGGCGTCGGTAAAAATCCAGGTTCCGCTACATGAGCATCATCAATCATTCTTTCTCCGCTGGGGAAGATCACAAAGTAAGACCAATCACCCGGCTGCTGAATAAAAAAAATGGTATAATTAGGGATTTCAAATTCATAAACAGTCCCATTTCCGGTTGCAGCGGCAGGAGAAGCGGCGGAGATAAACGCGGCGGGAGCGGTTCCGGCCAAATTTAACGTTCTGATATTGGCAGTAGAAGGAGTTGTTTTTAAGGTAGAAGCCGTAGCTGCCTGCGGAGCAGTGCTTTGAGCGCTGCTTTCCCCTCCTGTGCCGGGAATCGGTTCGACTTCCGTTGCTTCCAATCCAATGTTAAGAAATCGATCGGTTTTGCGTTTGGCGCCTGTAACGGCACTTTCACGTATCCCTAAGCGAACACTAAATCTTAAACCGCGGCCCATCACCCTTACGGAAACAGTTCCCCGGCCTCTCAAGCCCGGCAGAGATAAGATGCCATTAAACCCGATCTCCAGACTGGCAGTAAATAATAATGAGAAACTAAATCGGAATTTGAGTGTGATGGTTTTAAACACCAGCTTAATTTTAATCCAAAAAAGAAGCTGGAAAATAATTCTTATTTCCAGGCCAATACCGCCGTAAATCGCTGATCCACCGGTAATATTCCTGAAATCGATTACCCCGATGTAACGCGCGCCGTATGCAACGCTGGCAAATGCAAAAATACGAGCGCCCACAATGCCCAAGTTAACTTCCGCTTTAATTTCCAACTTTCCTCGGGCAAGAAAACTTTGGCCGATGACTAGTTCGGTTGTCGAAATTCGAAAGATAAACCCGCCGCGAAATTCCGCTTGAAGCGGTCCCAGGCTGTCTCTCCAGCGCAGCATGTTGGGCCAGCCCATTTCATAATGGAACAACCCCGGTTCGATCAACAACGTCATAGAAAATTGGCTATTGGCAATTGCTCTTTTGATATAGTTCGGAAACGGGGGATGCGGGCCAACTTTTCCATTCGGATTGGAGGCGATATGCGCGAGGAACCGCTTGCGATGCGGAGAAAAGAATACAAATCCGCTTAACAGCGGCGCTTCTCGCAGGCTCTGGTTGTTGGTAACAAAATCGTGATAGTTGGTATTGAGCCAGGCACGCACCGCCATGAAAAAAGTAAGATCGCTACGGAATGCGATAATCCCATCCAACAAGATGATACATGGCAATACTTTTTCTTTATCGGCATTATACTTTAATGGCGAAGTAGAAGCTGATGTTTCGGAGAACATGGCACGAAAGACAATTGTCCAGCGAGGATCCTCGCCGCGTTTTTCCAGGTCTACTGCCCAACGGTCGATTTTTGATAAATCGCCGGCGGTTCTCGATAGTTTTCTTAGTTCCTCGATTAATTTTTTGATGTCTTGTTCCTGCTCCGCCACCTTTATACTGGTTAGCGTATAGCGGTATCCAAACCCTAGCCCGATCTCTCGCAGGTATAATTTTATACCGGGAATTAAAAAACTCACCTGCCGCACTTCCAGAAAGATGAACCAGGCGCGTACCCAATCGGCGTTTTCATCCTGGCGCACTCGCAAAAAGGCGAATGCAGCTGCTAAAGTAGGCATTCCTTTAAGCTGCATCATTCCCTCGCCCTTAAATCCTTTTTCCAGGCCGGAATCCACAAAGGAAACCGAGCCGCTAAGCTGG
Organism: uncultured bacterium; assembly: GCA_964015645.1. Classification (GTDB taxonomy): domain Bacteria; phylum Calditrichota; class Calditrichia; order RBG-13-44-9; family J075; genus CAXHHS01. The sequence continues at coordinate 2,752 of CAXHHS010000600.1, read as the reverse complement.
AAGGCACCACCGTATTTAATTTCCACTGCCAGGCCTTCGAAATGCAGGCGGGGGATAAATTCCCCTCTCCGGGGTACACCGATAAAAAGCCCATGAAAATCGACCCGGGCGCTGACGACATCCTGCCCGCCTTTGGCAAAAAATACCTGGCCGGATATTAACATGGCGGCATCGCCGTCAAATACATCCGCTTGCGGGATAAAACCAATGCTGCGTAACTGAAATTTAAAACAACCCAGGAAGCGAAATTCCACGTAATCCGGAAGCTCGATCAAAAATCTTACATGTTTGGCGATCACACTGGCATCGCCGGTAAGCGGGCATTCCACAAATTCGATCTTGATTTTTGAGAATAAAGCCAAAGGGCCGTTTTTGTCATCGGATGGAATGGGTACAAAGGCGGCGCTTCCGGTTAAGGTAAAGTAGAGATGGAATTTCCCATCGTTTACGAATTTTAAGCCGATGGCATCAATTTGGAACTGAAAGCGGGTGTTTTTGGCTTCTAGCAGTTTTTTTCGTGCCAACTGCGCGCCGCCGGCTACCAGGGTTAAAGCGCCATTTTCTTTTTGTCTGAATTGCAGCGAAATATCAACCGTGGCATCTCCCACCAGAGCCGGTGGCAACGGGCCAGAGCCGGACAGGGTAAAATCCCGGATGTTGTTTTCCACGATTTCGAACCGGGTGCCGTGGAAGCGGAAGCGGGTATCAATACCATTCAGGCGGGCAGGGCGGTCGGTGACTTCCGCGACAAGAGTTACCCCTTTGGATGTCAATTCGAAATTGTTAATTGAAAAAACAATCGGCTCGTCGCTGGCACGGGTAAATTCGATCTCAAAAACAGCTCCCGGAGTTTGAACGACTTTATAATTATTGTTTTCCGTAACTAAAGTTAAATGATGAAATTTTGTCTCGCCGCTGTCTTGATTTTCCACACCGATAAAGCGCCATCTCATCCCAAAATGTTCTTTATCAGGTTCGATTGTTTTTGTGGGAGATAATAATTTGATACCGCCGCTATGGGCAAAAGAGAAAGCAAATGTTTCCCAATCAAATTTTATTTCTACTTCCGATGATAATTTAATTTCACCAAATCCGACATTGATTACCAGCGGGCATGCAATCTTATGCTCGCTAAAATCAGGAATCCGTATAATGGGATTGCCATTTTCGTCGAGCTTTTTGTGCACAGAAATAAATTGGCTGAATTCACCTTCCTTTTGCCTTAGAAATGGAAAGTGGAAGGGACTGTTTTCCCCGGCGTTGATTGCTACTGTTATACTCCAGTCATCGCCATTTAACGAGCCAATATTAAAAGGCGTCGGATCGCAGAGTGTTGCAGGGTTCGAAAAATCCAGCTCATCTATTGGCTGATTGAGTTGTCTAAAAAACGTGGGTAATTCAAATTTATTTATCTCGAAACTCAATAGAACAAAGCTGACGCCGTCAGTAGCGCTGTCTTTTACCTGGGCAGTTAATTCGATTAAGGGTGGTTCATCGGATTCTCTATCTTCATCGTTTTGCAATTCGCGGTCATCATCTCTTTCCCAGGCAAAATTGCTGGCGGCCGTTATGGCTGTTTCCGGGTCGAGTGTTAGTACAAAGGAGACTTTGGTTAAATCTTCACCACCCGCACCGAGAATCAAACTAAACTGAACATTATCCGGCGTGGTAATTTCCAGGCCAGGGAGCGCAAAAGTTCTTGGGTTTCCTTCCACTTTCCAATCCAAGCGAATTTCCGCGATTGGTTCTCCGAAGATAACACGGAGCGTTACTTCACTTTCAATCGGTGAATCTTTTTCAAAAAAATCCGCCAATAGCGGTTTCAGCCAGCGGTTGATGTTCGATTCTTTCCAGCTAATTGCAAAACATTCACTATCCAGGTGAAAATTGGTGATGTTCAAATTTTCAATTAGGTTGCCAATCGAAGGTTTAATTAAAGTAAATTGAGATTTACTGATATTGGCGAGGTTGAGCAATAAATCGGCTTCAATATCCAGGGCCGGAATTTTATCGCTTTTTATGCGTAACCCTTCAAATTCTATAATATTTTCATTGAAAAATCCCAGGCTAAAATCCTTCCAGCCAAACTCAAACGGAAACGAGCCTGTGCCGCTGAATAATGCCTGGAAATCAAGAATAAACGCACCGTTTTCGATAAAAGGTTCGATTTTGAATTCGGGATTAACTACAGGGCCAGACGCCTTCAACCGGGCGCCATAATTTGAAATTTGAAAACGATCGGAAGCTATATTGCCAGCCAATACCAGCGGTTCTTCAAAAGCATTGGTTAGAGAAAATTCGATATCAACCTCGGTAATCGAAGGATCGAGAGGGCTTATTTTGATACCTGCGGGGCGAATTTCTATCCAGAATTCCTGGTCCGAGTTAATTCCCTTAAGTTCAATTTTAATAATGCCAAAATCAAGAGTAGGGAGATTGCCGGTAATAGAGAAGCTGACTGCCGCGCCAACCGGAAGCGCGGATAAATCACCTTCGGGAGTAACGGGGATGATCGATAAGGAAAGCTCAAACAACGCATCGGCATCTCCATCAAACCCGCCGACAATGGGCACGCGCAACTCTCTAACGACATTCCGAACAGGATTATCCGCTGCAAAATAGCGGTTTAGCAGCGATTCTTCCGGCTCGCGAAGGTGCGCGAGGAAGCCGAGGGAGTTAAAAAACTGTAAGAATCGATTTGTAACCAGCTCAAAATCGAAGTCTGCGGCGCCCCAATTATAAACTTCTTCAA
>CAXHHS010000599.1:0-4998 GCA_964015645.1 uncultured bacterium | reverse complement strand
ACACCGAGAAGCTCGTCGGCAGCGTCAGATGTGTATAAGAGACAGTTATTATCGATGCCGTCGGCAAAAGCGCTGCCTTCGTCATCCGCGCTAACCGTCAGCAGGTGGATAATTCCGGCTTGAAGATCGTCTTCCTCCGGATTGGGAGGCCAGCGCTCCCAGCGGTCGATGCTGGCCTGGGAAATCATGGTTGTGGTTACTACCGGGCTATTCTCTTCCGCATCTCCGTCGGCATCAATACGGTCGGCATAACTAACGCCCTCCTGGGTACCGAAGGCAACGTGAGTGGTATCTTCATCGATCAGGCCGTTTTGGTTGTCATCAATATAATTCCCGCGAATCTCTCCATCGATGAGGGCTTCGGTTACTTTTGGGAATCCTTCGCCAACTTCATTGCCATCGCCGTCATTATCGATCCGGTCATCGGAGTTACCGGGCGTTTCCAAAAAACTAACGCCAACGGAACCCCACCCGATTTCATCATCATCCATCGTTGCGAGATCATTTAACAAGTCGTAATTCATACGGTCATTTTGGGTGTCATTTCCGATGACATCCGCTAGCCAAATCGCAAACCCGACTTTTTCCAAATCCGTTGTACCATCGTTGGTGAAATTATTGATAACAAAAACAACATCATTAATCAAAATTTGCGACCAGGCCATTACTCTAACTTCCGCAATGACACCTAACCCACCACGAGATAAATCCGTATTATCCGGCTGAAACAGGTCGAGTTTGCGATCATACAGATCATCGCTCAATTTAAAGAATAGCTCCTGGTCGGCGTTAAAAATATCCTTGCCGAAAAAACCGTTCCAGGAACCAATCCAGCCGGGATCGGTCGGATCGTCGAATTTGTCAGCCCATCCACTTGGCGGCCAGCTCCAGGGATCGTTGCTTTTGGCAATACCCACTTTACGGTTGCCGGTGGGGTTGCCGTCAGCATCTTTCCCTTCCAAATAATTGGGATCGTTATACCCGGGAATCGGTTCAAAATTCCAGGTTGAACCATCGGGAGAGGTGCGATATTGCATTACGTCTACGACACGAAGTGGCCGGCCATCAATATCTTGAATGTTATCAAACTCTGCCCCCATCCAAACCGCTGTTAAAGCGACATGTTCTCTTTGGGAGTTTTTGGGCCATTCGTAGGCAATCTCGCCCGGAACAACGCCGCTTCGCCCGGTTAACCCGGAATTAAAAATAGTTGCGCGAACATTATTTCCATCAATATCCGTTTTGCGCCTCAGGTTGGGGTCACCGCGTTCATTGCTGGGAACATGTTGAGACAAAAGCGCCTGGCTGCTGAAAACAATGAATAAGATTAATAGAAATCCGGTATACCTAAGATTCCACATAAAATGCCTCATATTTGATTGTTTTTAAAAGTCAAATTCAAAACCGACTTGCACTTCTCTCGGCGGGCTGTAAAAATCAGGCCGCACGAAAAATACGGAATTGCCAGAGGTTGGCTGAAGGAGCGTAAACCCTGCGCGGCCGGTATCGTCAAATACATCTGCCTCATTCCGTTTATCAAACAGGTTAAACACCCTGCCGAATAATCGCGCCTTCATATCGCCACTAATTGGGAAACTTTTGTGCAGGCGCATATCCACTACAAAATTGCTGGGTTTACGCCGGCTGTTTTTGGGGTTATCATTTGTTGCATTCGGGCCTACGGTAACTTCCAAGTCGACATTGGTTGCCGGGGTAAACGGCAGGCCGGTATTAAACCGCCCGATGGTGCTAATGCCCCAGGTTCGCCCCCCGTAATAGACGGATAGATTAATGTTATGGGTTTGATCCCAATCGAGGGGAGTCAGCTGAACGGTGGGTTCAAAATTATTATTTCGCTGCTGAAACTCTTCATCTGCGTTAGAATTAGTTCCCTCGGCACTTTGGAACTGGTACACAGCATCGACAAGAAAGTTGTTGGTAAAGCGATGATTGTAAGAAAGCGTTACGCCGCGAACATTGGCATAATCCCGATTCGTGAATTGATAATAGATTGATCCCGCCCGGTAGGTTTCGGTAGGTGCGTCGGTTGTTATCCAATCCCGAATATCACGATAGAATAAAGTAAGATCGATTTTGGCATTTCTGGCAAACTGTTGCTGCAAACCGATTTCGTATTGAACGGTACTTTGGGCGTCAAGGTCGGGATTACCATAAGCATCCGCAGGGTTGCCGACCTCAGCCAGTTTATATTGGGAATTTTGAAAGAGATGCCGTAATTCCGGCACCTGTAAAAAATGCCCAAAGCTAAAGTGGATTACGCCATCCGCACTAATGGGATATGCAATTCCCAATCGTGGGCTGAGCTGCACTTTGGCATCGGCTTTATTATACCATACTTGCTGGCGTTCTTCCAAAGTCATCGCCTGGTTTTCCTGAAGAATCGGTCGAAAGATATCCGGGTCGCGTGGATCGGCCAGTATATCTCCCCGGGAGTCGAAATAATCGAGCCGTAAGCCGGCATTAATAATGACTTTATCATGCTCAAATTTATCCTGGAGATAAACAGAATATTGGATCGGCTCTGCCGTAAATATATCGCGAGTCGGGAAAGAAATGCCCGGCACAATAGCGGAAATCCCGGCAGCGTCATTGGGAGGGAGCAAATCATAATCATCCTGTTCCAACCGGGAATAACGAATTTCGATGCCGCCTTTTAACAAATGCGCGCGATGAAATTGGCTGGTCAAATCCAATTTACCGATATAATTTTCGGTTTTGCGAAAAAACTGGTGGAAATTTGTTCCGCCAACATTAAAGTTCCCCGGGGGGACGTTCTGGATTAAATCCGGATCCTGGTAGCGGGGATCAGAGGGATCTTCATAGAGAAATTCATTAAATTCACGGTTTAAATACGTCAAATTCAGGGTATAAAATGTTCGGGAAGAAAGGGTATGGTTTACGATAAAACTACCGTTATAAGAATCGTTAAATTTACTTACATCACCATCCGGGTTTAAACGGAAATCGTGGTTATAATCTCGAAAGTCTTCCGTGCTAAAACGGCCTTCTATGTTGAATTTAAGCGTTGGGGTCGCTTGAAAGGTTAAATTTGCCAAACCGGTGGTTCGTTCGCTCCAATCCATTGGAACAGCATCAAATTTCTCTGTCAAAAAATTGAACACATCCTCATCGGACTCAAAGGTTTCGATTCGTTGCACATCTTCTTCCGTAAACTCTTTTGCAAAATTGCCATCCGGGTTAAATACCTTTAATCCGTATAGCGCGCCGTCATTGTAAGTATGCCGTCCTGTGGCATAAAATCGAAACTTATTCCCCAAGAAGGGAACCGGGCCGCTTAAAGAACCCTGGAAGCTGTAATTTTCAGCTGGCGCGCGATCATCAACATTAAAGAAGATGCCATCGTCTTTTGCAAAATAATCACCGGAGTAAACTTCAAAATTTCCGTGGTATTCGTTATCGCCTTCTTTTGTTACCACGTTAACAATACCGGACATTGCGTTGCCATATTCGGCGTTAAATGTTCCGCTAATCACCTGCAGTTCCTGTATTCCCTCGTTTTCGATGACCAATCCCTGGGAATTATCGTAGGAATCGGTTATGGAAACGCCATTTATCCAATAACCAATTTCCGAACTTCTACCACCGCGAATATGGAAGCCGCCATCGGCATCGCGGGTAACACCGGGTTGGATTTGCAGGACATCGGCAACCTCGGCTACCGGAAGCTGTTGAATTCTTTCACTCGATACACGCGATTCCGAGGAGGTTAAATCTTTCTGAACAACATCACGTTCCGCGGTTACGACGACGGCTTCGCCGATATCAACCGTTTCGGTGCTCAATCGAAAATCCTGTTTGGTGGTTAGATCAATCGATACTTGCAAGCCGCTAACTCTAACTTCCCGGTAGCCGATATATTGCACAACAACCGTATACGTTCCCGGCGGTACGTTAATGATAAAGTAACTACCATCCAAATCCGATGTAGAGCCAAGCGCTGTTCCTTCTATAAAAACATTTGCGCCAATAAGCGGTTCGCCATTTTCTTTATCCTTTACAATGCCGGCAATTTTTCCGGTTGTTCCGGCAAAAAGCAGGCTTCCGAAAAACAGAGAAATTAGAAACACAAAACAGACGATTCGGAACTGCATAAGCTTACCTCTAAAATTTTTTTGCAAAAAATTTTAATGTTTATTTACCCGTTTAATTTTACGTTTTTTAGCAACTCCCACTCGATCGCGATGTTTGCTTTTTTACGAAGTTGGTTGATTAACGTTTTAAATGCCTTCTGTTGCTTAAATGGCAAGAGATTTGATTTGACAATTTCGCGAGATTCTTCAAAAGATTTTTGTCGCTGCGGGCGATAGTCTATTAACTTAATAATGTAGAGAAATCCGCCGGTTTTGATTGGCCCAATCGTTTCCCCGGTTTTTAGAGAAAATATCGGATCGGCCATATCGCCAAATTTGCCCCTGGTCGCCCAATCATAAATTCCGTTGGTTTCCGTTTTATTAGGGGCTAAGGAGTGCTGCAAAACAAGATCGGTAAAATTGCTGCCACTACGCGCCAGGTTTTTGACATGCAGTGCATGGGATGAATCATCTAAAATAATTGCTTGCACCTTTACTGCTTCGGGATGATAAAATTCTGCTTTCTTCTTTTCGTAGGTTTTCCGCAATTCCGTTTCCGAGACGGTTACAGAGTCAAACACTTCGCTCTCGATATAGCGGGTTTTAACCATCCTTTCAGCTTCGGAAAAATTTTCGATGGCGTCATCGGTTTCATCGTATCCTTTTTCCAGCGCGGTTTCATATATCAAATTTTGGCCGGCCAATCCCCGTAACAGTAACTTTAACCCGGCTTTATCGTTTACAGCGTCGATATATTTTTTTTCAACCTGCCCTAATTTCTCCAATACGGTTGCGACATCCCATATCGTATTTGCCGCTTCCACACAAGGTAAGTTTTTAATGTTCGTTAAATTTATTTCTCGTAGATCCAGGGTAAGTGTCGTGG
>CAXHHS010000598.1:0-5002 GCA_964015645.1 uncultured bacterium | reverse complement strand
GAAGCTGAAATCGCTAATATAGCTCAGATTTCTCACCCCAGGCTGGGGGTGAGGTTATACACAGATTACATTAGCAATAAACATGTAACCATTTAACCATAATATTTTTTTTGATGAAACAGGAAAATATACTCACGATTATTTTTGTAGATATTAGTAAAAGCACTGCGCTGTATGAAACGTACGGCGATGTTGAAGCAGAAAAAACTGTTAATCACACGCTTTCGATCGTTTCCGATTTACTAAGCAAATATGAAGGCAAATTAATCAAAACGATTGGTGACGGATTAATGGGAACCTTTCCGAATGCGGAAATAGCTATTTACGCTGCCTGCGAGATGCAGGAAATGATCCGGCAAGACCCATTCCTATTGCAAAAAAATATTGCTATAAAAATCGGTCTTCACTTTGGTGAAGTATTGTGGAAAGATAATGATATTTTTGGCGATGCTGTGAATACCGCCGCTCGAATGGTGGATATTGCCAAAGCGGATCAAATTATTACCACACGTTCGGTCGTCGAAAAATTGCCATCCATCTTAGCGTCAAACACGCGCACGCTTGGCCCGCTGCACGTAAAAGGGAAGCAGGATAATATGGAAATTTTCGAGATGATTTGGCAGGGTAAACAGGCAGATCTTACCATTATGGCGTCTAATATTTTTGCGGCTGCGCCGGAATTAGCCATTGTGAAATTGACCCTCAATTACCAGGATAAACAATTTCAAATTACTGAGAAAAGCCGTTCATTTTCGCTCGGCCGTAATTCCGGCAACGACCTGGTAATTAAAAGTGCGGCCGTTTCTCGCTCCCACGCCAGCATTGAATGCCGGCAGGGAAAATTTGTATTAAGTGACAGCAGCACAAACGGAACCCACGTTAAGATGGAAAGCGGTGAAAAATTTTATGTACATCGCGAGGACATCCACTTGCATGGGCAGGGGATTATCTGCCTGGGAAAAGATATTGAAAAGAATAGCGACTTTTTGATTCGGTTTGAATGTAAATAATATACTTGTGTGAACTACGAGGTGGCAACGGTGATAGACAGCTTTTGGGGTAATATTTTTCGGCAAGAAGGTGAAGAAGAAAATATTCGCAGCATATTGCGAAAAATACCGATTTTTGAAGGACTCTCCCGGAAAGAATTAGCCGCTGTAGAGCGGATTCTAAATCACCGGCAATATAAAAACGGGGAGACGATTTTTCGCCATGATGACCCCGCCGGTGGCATGTATATCATAATTAAGGGAAAAGTGCAAGTCGTATTCGAGCCAACCCAGCAAGTAATCGCCGAATTATATGATGGCAATTTTTTCGGCGAACTGGCTTTAATCGACGAATCACCGCGTTCTGCCACCGTAATTGCTAAAATGGATAGCAAGATTTTGGGATTTTTTCAATCGGATTTTTTGGATTTGATCGATCGTAACCCCAAACTCGGCGTTAAGATCGCCATGCGGTTATTAACCGTTATTGGCGCGCGGTTAAACAAATCCAATGAACAGGTGCAAGCACTTCAATTGAAGTTATATAATCTCCAGCAAAAACGCCGGCGCAGCAAATCGGAAAGCAGTTAAATATTCAATCATCAATCGACAATCTTCAATCCACTTACCCCATCAACGCTTGAATCGTCTTATTATTGTTTATCAAGCGCTCACTAATGATTCGCGTAATAAATTTGTGGAAAGCGGCTGCAAGCTCCGGTTCTGTCGCTTCCATTTTCTTCAAATTATCTAACGATAGCCGCAGTATTGTGCAATTTTCGTTGGTAACGACGGATGCAGAAGCAGGTCGTCCCAAATAAACGCCTAATTCGCCAACCACCGTTCCTCGCCCCATCGTCCGCAGCCGGATATTTTTACCGTTTTCCTCTTCCAGGCGGACGGTTACCTGTCCAGCTTGGATAAAATAAAGATTTTGGGATGGTGCGCCCTGTCGAATTAAATGCTCGCCTTCTGCAATATCCAGTTTTTCGAGGTAATAAAATATTCGATGCGCTGTCGAGTTCTCTTTTTCGTCCGTTTCCGAATTTGTAATCGAAAGGTTAAAGAAAGATTTAAAGAAGTTCAAACTATCCGCATTTTCCGATGGCTGTTCTGCTGATAGCGCTTCCGCTCTCAAAATTTGATCCTCGCACCATTCTACCCCGTGATCGAGATCCGGGAAAATTAGAAAGAGAGAATCTTGTGCGCTTACCAATTCACCTTTTTCAAATTGTTGGTATACAGGCAACGTAAGCCCGGTAAAAACAATCGTAATATCCATTGTCTCCTCCAACAATTTCATTTTGGCAAAGCTGTTTAAAGCGGAAGAATCCAACCCGCTAACCAGGCGAAAATCCAGCACGACGTAGCGCAGCGGTATTTGAGCCTCATCGTTAATGCGGCGTTTGATCTCTTCCAAAAGGTCGTTTGCAGTTCCGAAAAAGATATAACCTTGCAATTGCAAAATGTACAACTGCTCGCCTTTCTCCTTTAACAGTCGTTGAAATTGTGCAGCCCGCTGCACATTACTTTGATACGTTGTTCCGGAAAGCATATTTTTAACCACGCTAATCCGGCTGTAATTAACGACAAACAGCATGACGGCAATTAATACACCGACAATCATTCCCTCCAATAACCCGAAAAAGGCAATCGTCAGCAGAATTAAGATGACCAAAAAATATTCGATTTTGGGCAGCCGGTACCAGCTGCGATACACCCATTCTACCAAAAAAGATAAGCCGAGATAAAACAGCAGCCCGCCTAATAAAAATTTGGGGAAATAGGATGAGATGCCCATTCCCGAAAGCAATACAAGGCCGCACAGCCCGGCGGAGATAAATACGGCAATTCGGTGGCGCGCACCAATACGATGCCCTAGTGCAGATAAACTAAGCGACATATATCCCACGGAACTTCCGCCAAACCCGGCAATAAAATTTGCCAGCCCGGTGGAACGTAATTCACGATTGAGATCGATTTCCTTTCTTGCAATCAACTCCAGGCCGCTGGCATTTAACAGCAGCGAAATTAAGCTCACGAAAACAATTGTTGCCAGGCTACCGGATTGGTGGAAAATTACTGAGAAATCCGCTTTGCTCAAATCTGCCGGCAGCAGCGGCTGCCAGGTAATACCGTCAGAGAATCTCGGCAACAACCATCCATCAGCGCTTGCCTGGAGTATGGTCGTATTTGTAATAAAAACAGTCAGATAGAAAATTATTATTGCAGCCATGATCATCAACGGCATCACTGAAAAATGGCGCGTACGGCGTAGAATAAAAAAGAGAATTACAGCAAAACCAAGGCCGGGTATCCATTTGATAAATATGTCAGGTTGAAATAACAGATAAACATGTGCGAGCGCCATTTTGGTATTCGACATAATTCTCACAGCGCCTTTTACCAAAATCCAGCCGGTGCCGGCCAAAAATCCGCCAATCACCGGGTAGGGGATAAAACGGATGAGGTTTCCCAACTTAAACCAGCCGAGCGCCGTCAGCAAAACTCCTGTTACAAGCGAGGTTAAAATGATGGCAGCAACCGTTGTGATAAACATTTCTTCCCGGGTGGCATAGGCAGCCATTTCGATACTTATTAAGGAAGCAGCTAACGCCATAATTGCCGTGGAGGCATCTTGCGGGGCAGTTACCGTGCTGTGATACGAACTGGTTAGCGCGACAATTATTCCCATCACAAACGCACCAAATAGCATAAAGCCGATACCGCGCGAGACATATTCCGAAAGGTCGCCGGAAAATATTAACGCGGCATAGGCACTTTGGAAAATGATAATCAAAACACCATTTACCAATCCGGCACTAATGCTGGGCACCAGGGAAAATTTAGAGGAATTTGAGGAAAAATGAGATGTCAAGGCGCCTTAGCCTGTTTTCTAATAAGGCTAGGGCAAAGGCTGACGCTAAGGTTTTATTTTTCTTAGCCTCAGCCTCAGCCTCAGCCTCAGCCTGATTTTAATTATCTCGACGCTACCAACTGCTGGTACTCCGTATATCGCTTAAAAATTTCGTTGACATATTCTACCGGCTCCTGGCCGCGGCAATAACCGTGTTCGACAACTTCATCGTTGAAATGCTCTTCCTGGGCCTTTTTTAACAGCCATTCCGCAACGTGTCCATCCCAAATGTTGGGGTCTTTATCATATTTTTTTGCCAGCCGGCGGGCATCTTCCACATGTCCTTGACCGGCGTTGTAAGCGCCTAACATAAATTTAACTCTTTCCAGGGAATCGGGAATATCCGCCCAATATGTTGCCAGCCATTTCAAATATTTTACACCGGCAGAAATGTTTTGAGTTGGGTTGGTAATTTTTTTTGCTCCGAATTGTTTTGCCGTACGCGGCATTAATTGCATTAACCCTCGTGCACCAGCCCAGGATTCTGCTTTGGGGTCAAATTGTGACTCCTGGTAAACCTGTGAGGCCAACAGCCGCCAATCCCAATTGAGGCGTTTAGCGTGTTTTTTAATTAAATCATCGTACGGAGAGATGTTGCCGCCGGTGATTGAAAAATAATCGCTTTTAACGCGCTGTTTAAAAAAGCGTTTATTTTCATAATATTTTTGAAATAAAACGTTATAGATAGGCCCGCGTTTTATCTCTTGAATCCATTGGCTGATAGCTGTTTTTAACTCTGGCGAATTTCTCCGTACCGCCCAGGCAATACGTTGCGGGAAACTGATCGGCGTGCGAATATCGATATTGGTCAGGTATGCTGCGCTAACCATGGCGTAGTTTTCATCCGCAACGGTATAGTCGATTTCGCCGCGCGATACCATCGCAATAAGTTCTTCGGTGGAAACATGGCCGGGCACTTCTACAATATCGATGTCGCCGCCAATTTCATCGGAAAGATTTAGCAGCCGCGCGTAGTAGGAAGATCTTTTTCGCACGTGCACTTTTCTGCCAATTAAATCCACCGGGTTGGTAACGAGCATGTTATCAATTTCATGCCGTTTCATATCGCGCCAATTATCTGGCATCTTTTGCACCA
>CAXHHS010000597.1:0-5003 GCA_964015645.1 uncultured bacterium | reverse complement strand
TCGGGTACTATCTCCCCAATACCAACAACTCCTTTATCCTAAAAAAACGGCTCAACCTTTTGGGAGCTTCCGCCGCTTTTTTGGAGTTCTACACTCGCTGGGATATCGAAAAAAATTATGACGCCGGGATGGTGGAAGTTTCTATCGACAGTATCAATTGGATCGCGCTTAACGGTATTTATACCACCTCCGGCAGCGGGCTTGGGGAACAAAAACCTGCCGGTACGCCACTTTATGATGGGTCGCAGGTAAATTGGGTAAAAGAAGTTATCGATTTATCACCAGTGTTAGGAGCGTCGCAGGTTTATTTGCGATTTCGGCTTCGCTCCAATAGCCATCTGGAGCGCGATGGTTGGTATATCGATGATATCGTTATCAAAATTTTCAAAGACGTTGTCGTGGGCATCGATTCGGAACAAACACACCCGGAAAAACCGCTTCTGGCACCGAATTATCCCAACCCCTTTAACCCTACAACCAATATCGGATATCGGATTTCGGATGGTTCGACTTCGCTCACCACAGGTTTCGGATTTGTGGAGTTGAAGATTTTCGATATTACCGGGAAAGAAGTGAAGACCCTGGTTGCAGAAAACAAAACGGCTGGTTTTTATACTGTTAGTTGGGACGGAACTGATCGACACGGGAATATTGTTGCTTCCGGCATTTATTTCTACGTTTTAAAAACCGGCGACACCCGGCTGGTCCGTAAAATGCTTCTCGCAAAATAATTTATTTTTGTGAGAATAAATCTCATCATATCCCTCTTAATAGTTGTAACGCCATAATAAAATGTACCAGGGATTTAAAGAGGGAAATTATCATGAGATTTGATCCAATCAATTCAAACCCAAAACTGAAAGCGCCAAAGGGGGATCGGAATTACGCCGTATCGGCGCTGGAAGCATTAATCCAAGAAGCGTCAGAATATAAAGTTATCAGCGCCAGCCCGCTTCCGGATGGCAGGCATACGTTAGGCAGCGGCCATATTCAAGGCGTTGCCATGGACGATGAATACGTTATTTTGACGACAAGCGCCTGGAAGGGCTATATTTTTCAATCACAATATAATGCCGGAATATTTACCGTAAGACAACTAACGCCTGTAGCGGATTATGTGCATCCGGGTGGCTTCCAAATTATCGGCTCATATATTGCAGTGCCGGTTTATAACGATGATAACGCTGCAATCCTGTTTTATAATTACAAAAAGGGAATGCAATATGCAGGAAGATTTGACACCGGCAAAGAAAAAGCATACTGCGTTGGCATTACTAATACGACCGATAAAGCGGGAAACGAATTTTACGTAATGGCAGTTGTATCGGATAACAAGGGAAGAAGTGTCGATTTTTATCGAATGCCTTCCGGGGCGCTTTTAAGCGACGGGAAATTTGAATTTAAGCCTATAGGAACCTGGAAAAACGGTAAGGATATTAATAAAAAGCAATGGCAGCCGGATAAAAAATGGAATAACTATCCCAACAGCATGTCATTGCTGGCAGATGAAAGTGGTAACGTCTACCTATTAGGCCTGAAAACAAATGGTTTAGGCGGCTTCGGAAAAGATTTGGCAGATTTATACCAAATTGATTTAGATAAACCGGCGAATGAGATGGTAACGAAGTTAGCGAGTTTTCATGCCAAGTTAGAAGAACCGGCTTTTCGTTGGGGCGCTAGCGCGAGTGTTACGTCAGATACCCGGATTCGAATTGTTGTGTCCGAGCGGAATATTCGAAATGGTAACACGGAAATTCGACTTAACATCCTTCATGCCAGCGACAACGTACCCTTTGGTATCATTGCTTCGGGTGATTATCCCCAGGCGGTATAAGGCGATTACCACGCAAGCCACAAATGTATTATAAGCAGAAAATCGCTTAATAATTTAACAATCCAAGGTGTTTAGAATAGGCAATAGGCAACTCTTTTCTATTGCCTATTGCCTACTTAAACCGTTATTTTAATACAATTTAATTTCGTTGTGGAACAGTGCCTTGTAATGCAATAATATAACGAAGGCCATTCATGGTTCTTTCCGATTCGCTTAAATCCGGCAAACCAATTGTAGAAACACCGTCGCCGCCAAAACGGCTGCCTAAAATATTCGCTAATTCCGGGCTATCCGAAGCACGAACGGTTTGGCCATCGCAAAAAGCCCAGCCTTGCGGCGCGGTTTCGCCAGAATGAACAGTGATTTCACCGATAAATGTTTGATTATTATCGGCATCACCTCTTTGGGTATTTCGCCTTAAGCCTTCGACAGCAATTAAAAAGCGAACGCCATTCAAACCTTGTTCTAGCTTTTCAAGATTTGGTAGATAAAACGACTCGCGGGCATCGCCGCCATGCCGAACGCCCATTTGGGAATACAATTCCTGGTTTGCCGAAATATCCAGGCGCTTGCCATCGCAAAATGACCAGCCCCGCGGGGCAAAATCACCGGCAAAAATAATTGTATCGCCAATTTTCGGTTTGTCGCCGGCGTTGATTACGCTAAGCGAAAAAAGACCAAAGAGTCCCAACAAAATACAAATAAAAATCCCATGATGCTTCATAAGAGGCTTCCCTCCTTTTCCTTTGGTTGATTGAAGTGATGATATTTATTAGGGGAAATAAAATCAATTAGATGATCAAAGAGCGGTATTCACGAAGTATACTTCATGAGCCTATAGGATAATTCATCTCTCCAAAATGTTCGTGACGAGAATCAAAAGGGAATATTTTGTAAACCTTTTGGTAACTGAAGTGTCCTACTATCGTAAGAAATACGATTCAGAATATCAAGGGGGTGTATAAGATGAAAACCTTAACGGTACTAATCTCAGCCGTTTGTTTTATTACTTTTTTGCCGGGGCAAGAGCAATTACCTACAACAACTCAAGCCAAACGGATTTATAAAGCAACAAAAATTAACCCGCATCCGCCGGAAATTGATGGCAAACTAAACGATGCTATTTGGAAGAAGTGTTTCATTGGAGAAAATTTTACTCAAATGGAACCAAACGAAGGTGAACCCGCCAGCCAAAAAACATCCTTCAAGATGGCTTATGATGACAAAAATATTTACGTGGGAATTCGTGCTCGCGATGCTGAACCGGGACAAATAATACAGCGTGTTGCCCGTCGTGACCAGGGTGATGAGGCGGACATGGTTGCCGTTCTTATCGACAGTTATTTCGACCATCGCACGGCATTTGAATTCGCTGTAAATGCTGCCGGCGTTAAAATCGACGGCATTTGGAGCGATGATGGCGACAACCAGGATTACAGCTACGATCCGGTGTGGGAAGTCAAAACAACTATTGATAGCGAGGGATGGACAGCGGAAATGCGCATTCCCCTTAGCCAAATTCGGTACGGCAACAAAGACGAGCAGACCTGGGGATTGCAGGTTGGCCGGTATCTTCATCGCAATCAAGAATGGTCCGGTTGGCAATTTATTCCCCAGGATGCCGGAGGGTATGTTAGCCAAATGGGAGAATTGCAGGGAATTTCCGGTATCAAATCTTCCCGTCGAATCGAGTTACTGCCATATACCGTAGGGCAAGCTTCATTTTTTGAAGAAGAAGCGGACAACCCGTTCTCAACCGGAAGCAATGGGAAGTTCGCTGGCGGGTTAGATGGAAAAATCGGTATCACCAGCGACTTAACAATGGATTTTACGGTGAACCCGGATTTTGGGCAGGTTGAGGCAGATCCTTCGGAGGTCAACCTCTCGGCATTCGAAACGTTTTTCCCGGAAAAACGCCCGTTTTTTATTGAAGGCAAAAATATCTTTAACTACACATTAGGTTGGGGCGACGGCTCGTTTTCCCGCGAAACGCTTTTCTATTCGCGCCGCCTGGGACGCCAGCCACAGCATTCCCCGGATTTGGATGATGACGAATATGCTCGCATTCCCGAAAACACCTCCATTATTGCCGCAGCAAAAGTAACCGGCAAAACATCTGGCGGGCTTTCCGTTGGTATTTTAGATGCCGTTACCGCCCGCGAAACAGCGGAAATGGATATCAACAGTGAGCGTAGCCGCCAAATTGTAGAACCGGAAACAAACTATTTTGTTGGGCGACTTCAAAAAGATTTTCAGCGCGGCAATACCTCAATTGGCGGCATTATTACAGCGACAAATCGCAACTTTTCGCAATCACATTTAAATTTTCTGAACAAAGCGGCCTATTCCGGCGGCCTGGATCTTAACCATCAATGGCATAACAAAAACTATTTTCTAAATATCAGCACAGCCATTAGCCGTATTGAAGGCAGTTCCGAAGCCATTTTAGAGGCTCAAACGGCATCCCAACGATATTACCAGCGCCCGGATGCGGATTATATAACGCTGGACTCTACTCGTACATCTTTATCCGGTAACGCCGGCTCCCTGGCAATCGGAAAAATTGGGGGCGGGCACTGGCGATTTGTTGCCGGTGGTATTTGGCGTACACCCGGTTTTGAAATTAACGATATCGGATTTCTGCGCTCCGCTGACCGAATGATGGCATATAGTTGGATCGCCTACCGCGAATGGAATCCGAAATGGATTTTCCGCCGCTTTCAGATCAATCAGAACCTCTGGAGCGGCTGGAATTTTGGTGGGGACAATATTTTTACCGGCGGTAATATTAACGGCGGTGGCCAATTTAAAAACTATTGGGGATTTTGGGCCGGCATTAACCGAGAAGGAGAAGACCTCCAAACCAGCCTGTTACGCGGCGGACCAATGATGCGAACCCCGGGGGCCTGGAATAACTGGTTTAGAATTTTTTCCGACGATCGGAAAGCTATACAGGTGAGCACAGGTATGTTTAACAGCTTTAATGATGATAACATTTCCCGGCGAAACAGTTTTTTTACGGATATTACCTGGCATCCGGATAAAGCGATGGCTATTTCGGTAGAGCCGTCTTACTCGTTTAATAATAATAATTTGCAATATGTTTCGACTGAAACATCTCAAACGGCAAACGAGGATCGTTACATTTTAGGCCGTATCAACCAAAAAA
>CAXHHS010000596.1:0-5010 GCA_964015645.1 uncultured bacterium | reverse complement strand
ATGCAATGGAGTCTCGTGGGCTCGGAGATGTGTATAAGAGACAGAATAAATACCGGAGCTAACTTCAGCACCGTTTTTATCCCGGCCATCCCAAACCACCTCATGATTTCCGGCGGGAACAGCATTATCTACCAGCGTTTGCACTTTGCGGCCATTGATATCGTAAATTGAAAGCGTTACCGGGGATGCCTGCGGTAATGAGAAAGCGATGGTTGTAGAAGGGTTAAAGGGATTGGGATAATTCTGGGATAGTTCAAATACTGCCGGTAGTAATTCCACCGGCGTTGGATTAACGGATGCTTTGGCGGGATCGCTTTCGCTATTTTCATAAAATACTTCTACTAACGATTGTTTAATAGCAACATCTTCCGGCAATGCTAACCCAACGCGCAGAAAAATTTCTCTGCTGCCAGGCAGGGTAAAGCTGAGCGATTTGTTATCGTGTTTATCCGGCGGAACATCTTTTTTGACCTGTTGAATATCGGGAACCGCCAATATTTCTCCACTGGCGGCATCGACAACCTCCAACCGAAATTCGATTTTTTTACCCGGGGGCAGTGCATCCTTCAACGCCTTGCGATCTAAGATTTCGAATGTCCGAAAATAATCGAGCGTAGCTTGGTTGGAAACGGTAAACGGCCTGGTAATGAACATCTCCTCCCATTGGCCGGTTTTGTTTACCACCAGGGTATCCACGTAGGGAAAGAACTCAACTGCTTCACCATCAACCTCCAACTCGCCGATTTCGAAGGCGATCTCGCTTTGGCCCAATGACAGAACACCACGGCGATGGTGAGTAAACTGCCCAGCGGTTGTTTTACTCAAATTATTGGTCGTCGTTGTCAGCTCGTGGGGAGCGGAGCCGCTTTCGCGATATACCATTTGCGCTTTCTCATCCCCACTCATGTTGGCGCTGATGGTGGGATCAACACCACTTCCCTGGGAAAGATTACTCCAGGAACTGCCGTCGTATTTTGCAATCCGTAACTGGTTATCCTCATTTCCCCAAACCCCGCGCAGTTTTTGATTGTTTGAAATACCGGGAAAACTCATTATAGAGGGTTTAAAGTCGCTGCCATTGGTGCTGAAAACCGTGGCGCTTCCCCAGGAACCGGAACTTTCCCGCCGCCGGTGTAAAATAAGTTGTTTCTCCAATGCGACACCGGCGTAAGCCTCCCACATCACGTTCGGGCGAGTATCAAAATCGGTGGTAATGGAAGGGAACACATGATTGGAGTAACCGGTTCCGCTGCTAACTTCTTCTTTATCAATATCGGCGCTATAATCATCGTCATCATCAAAGTAGCGGAGTTTGCTATAGCAGATTTTGCCGGATTCTGACCAGGCCAGGTGCAGCTTGCCAAAACGGTCCTGCGCCAGGGAAGGATATTGGGAATTGCTGTTGGTAGAGGGGATTTTTCGAATATCGCCAAGTTCATCTCCCGAGGGATCGTAAGATCGAATTCTCAAGTCATCAAAAGTAAAATCCTGCCAGGCAATGAAGAAGTAACTATTGGGCTGTGCGGTAACAACCGGCGTGGATTTAAAATTGGAAGAAACCCCGGTAAGTGAGGCAACGTTTTGAGGAGTTTGCCAGGTGCCGGATGTTTTACGGCGCATCCAAATTGATCCGGTGCTTCCACCATCTTTTACTTGCCAGACAACCACCGGCATTTGCAAAAAGACATCGATAGAAGGATATTTATTTCCCCCGCCGCCATCGCTAATCCTGAACTCCTGTGCCCAGGTGGCGCCATCATCATCGGAATACGTGTAATAAATCTCTTCGTTGTCTTCGTAGACCAGGTGGTAATCCGAACCGTCGTAAACGATTTTTCGCTGGTTGTTGAAGGTAAGAGCGTCTGCAGCACCGGTCGTTAAGTGCCCTTTCATATTTGCCGTGACAGTAGCATCTGCCTGCCGGAAAATGACCGTGGTCGTCTTGGCAAACCGATCCCCGAAATCCACCCCGCTTCCCGACCAACTGTCGAAGTAATAGGTGGTTCCGCCAATGGTCTGGTCATCTACTGCCTGCACGGAGTAAAAAGGGATATTGGGGTTAACGGGATTAGGAACTTGATCCAAAAACACACCCTGGTTATCACCATCTGTTTCGATTTCAAATGGCGATTCATAATCGATAAACGTCGCATCCATTCCACGGTTGCCCAGGCCAAAGATGGCGTGGTTAAAATCGATGAGCCAGGGGTCTTTGAATTCAAGAGTGCCGCCGCTTTGAGTGTTACCATCGATTAAGTTTAGCTCTAAGGTGGCATTAACTACTTCAAAAAAATGGGCAGTAATATTTTCTAAGGCAGGCACGATGTCAAACATATTATACTGAATAATTAGCCCGTCCGCTTCAACGTTCCAGTGATGAAATTTTAAAGACCGGGAAGGGCCTGATAATGAAATAACCGATTGATCAGCCCGGAAATCGACATCCTCTGCAAGCAGCAGGTCAAACGATTTCGGTACCGTATGATTCTGCCAATTGCCGCTTTCGAATTTGGCAATCATGTTGTTGAGGGAGGCACCGGTCTCATCAACCTGGTCTACCTCAACCGGAGAGGAAATTTCCAGCGCGAGGATCAATTTTTTTAAATCCGGGCGGTGCCCAAACGAACGAGGGAGCTCCTGGTTGCGGATAATATCCCGCATGGTCGCCGGGGAAATATTTTGGCCGGTATAATGGCGATGAATTCCCTGCAGAATTGCTGCCACGCCAGCCACCATAGGAGCGGCGCTGGAAGTACCATTAAATATTTCCGTATACTCTTCATCGGCATTACTTCCCTGGTACAAATCTCCATTGCCGCAGGTTACCACATGTTCTCCCCAACCATTGGCATCAATCCGGTCCCCGAAATTAGAATTGGATACCGTTTGGGTATCGTTGCTATCTGCTGCGGCAACCATAATTGCCCCGGTTAAATTTACTGGCATAAGGCTTAATAAATCGTTTATATTCAAATTGTGCCCGCCGTTACTGGCAACCTCTACAACAATATAACCGGCCTCTACTGCGGCTTTAATCTCTCCGCGGTTGTCTGCATCATTAAACTGATCAGGGAGGAACTCCGGCGGCATTTCACTATACGTGATATCGTCCCAAATACCGTTTGTTTGAACTTCGATCAGAATAATATCTCCCTGCTGGCCATTATTATTTAAATAAGTGACAGCGCTTTGAATTTCTGCCGTTAAATCGTCACCATTATTAGCTGTAATACCGTGGGCATGGGCACTCGGTGCAAAACCGGTAATCCCAAACCCATTTTCTTCCGCTACCAGGATTCCCATTACGGAAGTGCCGTGATTAGCAAACTCATCCGAAGGGCCGGAAGTGTTTGCGTCCAGATCCAGGTGATCTAAATTCCAGTTAAACTCAATATCAACGATTGTTACACCTTCTCCCCGTCCGCCGGAAAATTGCCGGGCATAGAGAGCATTGGTACCTTGAGGCGGGGGACCCAGGTAAGTCTGCCTCGGTGTAAAATCGGGAATGGTGGGTTGTGCGTATAAAGATTGAAAGATTAAACATACTACCATGACCAAAAGTTGCAATTTGGTTTTCATGATTCCCTCCTTATTTGTTAGTATAAATTTGGTTAGTTTAATGGACGTAATCGAACAATAATGCCTCTCCCTTCTTTCCAACCGGCGGCAACAGCCAGCTTTCCTTTCATTGACAGGCCCTCATAATTACCACTGGTTAGCCAAAATTCAGGGAATTGCTTCCAGCGAATCCCGTTAAAATGCAAAACAATTCCAAAATCGCCCACGACCCAAATATCATTTAAAGCGCTGCCATGAATTCGGTTATAAAAAATAGGAGGAAGATCCGGTTCCATCATCCATTGGTCATTCGCTTTTGCCTGTATACCAATCCCGCAAACATACATTTTTCGTGGCGATTGAAACCAGATACCATGCGGCCTGTTGAAAACCGGGAAAAATACATCCATCGCAGAATTATTGTTAAGCTGAAAGAGCTTGGGTACAACAAATTCGAATTTCTTGGAAGCAACGGCCAGAACTAATAATTCACCTGAAACCGGGTCATCGTAACCCCAGATATCTTGTATGGAAATATCTGTTCCGCTTTCTACCAAATGCCAGGATTGGCCGTCATGATGGGTAATACTTCCGTTTGTGCCAGCAAAATAGATATCCTCGGAAGATGTGCCCCAAATGTTCGTGATAGATCCAACAGCCTCTCTTACAAAAAGACTCCTCCAGCGGGTGCCATCCCAGTGGGAAAATGAGCCGGCCAGCGAGAACGTCCAAACATCATTGGCAGAAAACGCAAAAACGGCTAAAAGCGGGCCATTGGAGTAGGTTCCAAAAGAAGTCGCTGCCGGTATTTTAATCAACTCCCATTGCTGTCCATTCCAATGGGCGGCGTTATACATGGTATCCAGCCCGGTAGCGGCGTTATATACATTTATCTCTCCCACTGCCCAGATGTCGTTTTCGTCGATCACGAATACATCGTTAAGGATAGTGCCGTAAGTGCCAACAGTATCAATCTGCCAGGTGTAGTTATGGGTAGTTGTATCCAGCGTGGTAACGCTCACCGTGTTGCTGGCAGCGGTTTCCCGGTCGCCTTCTATTAGAGCGGCGCGGTAGGTGTAGGATTGGTTGGGTTGTAAGCCGTTGTCGTAAAGGGCTATTTCGTTACCGGTGGGGTCTTCCCGGTAAATTTCCGTAGTATCCCGCCACACCACAACTTGCTGCAAGCTGACGGTGTTTGCTGTTTGCAAAGTCAACCAGGTTTCGGTTACGGCGACATCTTGTAAGGCCAATGTCGTATTTCCGGGTAAAATACCGGCGCTGTCTTTTTCGCAGGACAACAGCAGAAACAGGCCAAGGGAAATTATAAAAAGCGTAAAACCGGGAGAGTGGCAGGCAATCGATAACCAGTTGCAAGTTCGAAGGCATAATCGTTGGGATTTGTATTGCATTTTTTGAACCTGGTAAACCATTTTCTATTCTCCTTTTGTATTC
>CAXHHS010000595.1:0-5019 GCA_964015645.1 uncultured bacterium | reverse complement strand
GAATTCCCGAAACCGGCGTTGCATGGTTTTTTTATCGAAAAGGTCGCTGTTGTAGGTGCATTCCAGCACCAGGCCGCTATTCGTTTCTACCAGGTTTACAAACATATCAAAATTTTCGTAATTGCGAGGGATGGCGTTAAGGCGGATTAGATTCAGCCCATCGAATCCCGGCATTTCTCCCGCCGGGTCTAAATTGAATGTTACGGAAATCAACGGAACGCGGCTTGGATCGCGCGGCAAGTCCAGCTTTTGCGTGAGACGGCCGAACGTAAAATTCTGGTGATCGAAGGCATCCATAACAACACTGCGCATCTTCTTTAAAAATTCGCTAAAGGATTGATTTCCTTCGAGTTGGCTGCGTACTGGAAGCATGTTAACACAGTGACTTACCAGCGCATCGCTGCCAACAACGGATTGCCCGGCAGCCGGAACGCCAACGATAAGATCGTTCTGACCGGAGAGCCGGAACAGGAACGTTTTATAAGCTGCTAACATTGTGGAAAAAAGTGTGCAACCCTGTTTTGCGCCGGCGTTTCTCAAAGACGTTACGGTATCGCTATCGATTTCCACATCGATGCGGCTGGCGTTGAAGGTTTTTACCGGCGGTCGGGGACGCTCTGACGGTAAATCCAATACCGGAATGTTACCGGAGAATTGATTTAGCCAGAAGGCTTCATCATCGGCAAATTCGGTGGTTTGCTGTTGTTTTAGCTGCCATTCGGCATATTCGCTGGACTGCATTGCCGTTGGCAGTTGGACTTCCCGACCATTTACTGCTGCAGAGTAGAGCTTGCCTAACTCGTGGGTTAACACATTGGCAGACCAGCCATCGCAAATAATATGATGCGCACTCAGAAAAACGATATGCTTATCTTCTGTCAGTTTAACAACTTGAGCGCGAAACAGCGGGCCATTTAAAAGATCAAAGGGTTTGCGCACTTCTGCTTTTCGCAAAGCGGATAATTTCCGGCGGCGTTTTGCCGCTTCTTTACCGGAGAGATCGATTCGCGGTGTTTCGACTTGCAACGTTGAGGAGATGAGTTGATGTTTCCCATCCTCATCGATCACAGTACGCAGCGCGTCGTGGCGCTCGACAAGTTTTTGCAGCGATTGTCGCATCAGATCGATATTCAGCGTGCCCTCCAATTCCAATTCCAGGCAAAGATTATAGCCGCAAGAAGCCTCATCGCCCAATTGGGCAGCCAGCCAAATCTCCATCTGTCCCTCCGTTAACGCCACCCGGAGAACGTCTTCAAGTTGCAAGTTGTCCCGCAAGGGATGGCTATCGCCACAAGCTGCAAGTTGCAAGTTGCCATTTGCAAGGAGCAACTTCTCATTTGCCACTTGCAGCTTTCCACTTTCCTTTTTTCCTGTTAAAAACCCCGCCTCCTGCATCTCCAACACAGTTTCCTCCACCACCCGAATAACAAATTCCAAATCTTCATCGCTGTGAGCAGTCGAAAGAAAGATGGGGTTATCCAGCAAATACACGCCTTTTAATCGCAGGTAAAAGAAAAACAACCGCGCCAGCTCGTTTTCATCGGGGAAAGTGAAAAACATCATCGAACCGCAGTTAGCGAGGTGAATGGATACACCTCGTTTTTCAAAAATTTCGTTGATCGTGGCAGCAAAGCGGTTGGCTTTTTCGTTCAATGCCTGCTGAAGCCCCGGACCTTGCGCCTTCAAATGCCGCAATACTGCTTGCGATGCCGCCATCCCCAACGGATGTCGCACAAACGTGCCCCCGAAAAGCGTCATGCCCGCTTCCGGGAAAGATTCGTCGCTATAATTCCACAGGCCGCCATCAAAGGCATCCATAAATTCGGCTTTTCCGGCCACGGCAGACATGGGAACACCGCCACTGAGTGATTTTCCATAAGCGGCGATATCGGCTTGAATACCGTAAAACTCCTGTGCGCCACCGGGAGCCAGGCGAAACCCGGTAATCACTTCGTCAAAGATTAATGTGACGCCGGTTTCGCTCGTAATTTGCCGAACTTTACTGAGCATGTCCCGCGGCTGAAAACCGGGATTGCGGCTTTGCACCGGCTCCACGACGACGGCAGCCAATTCAGCAGCATTTTCTCGTAAAATATCGAGACATTGCGGATCGTTATAATCCAATACCAGCACTTTTTCAACGACATGAGTGGGAATTCCCGGCGCCACCGGGGCGGAAGTTGATTGGCCATTGGCTTTAACCGATTGCACTAATACCTCGTCGAAAATCCCATGATAATCGCCGTTAAATACGGCAATACGCTCGCGTCCGGTAACAGTTCGTGCGGCGCGTATTGCCGCTAAATTGGCTTCCGAGCCGGTAGTGGAAAACGTTACCCGGTCAAACCCGGTGAATTCGCAGATCATTTTTGCCACATCCGAGGCCAATGGCGAAAGCGCGGATAACTCGATTCCTTTCTTTAACTGTTTTTCCACTGCCTCCGTGACAAACGAAGGCGAATGGCCGAGAAGATCGATGCCGAAGCCCATCGTTAAATCCACATATTCATTGCCATCCACATCCTGCATCCGCGAGCCGGCGGAACGCTCCATTGCAACCTGGTAGATCATCTCTTTCCAGGTAGATTTAAAACCGGATATGGCGCGAGGATCAGCCAGGTGGAGACGTTGCGCGGCGGTCAGTTTTTTGGAGTTTTTTGTTTTGGCGGTATAGCGTTCGATCAGGTCGTTCAAATGTTTTTGTTGAGTGGAATTCAGCCCATTGGCGGCCTTCGCCTTCAGCGGTTTCCAGGGGCCAATTCCTCTTCGTTCGCTTTGGGAACCGGTATCCCAGCCATTCATTTTTCCGTTGGATTGTTTTTTAAAGACAAAGTGATTGTTTTGTTCTGAGTTATTTTGATCAATCCGATGCTTTTGAAGTTGATCAAAAGCATCTTGTCTCGAATTATTTTGCCTGTTGGTTCGAAGCATATTCAGTTGCTGGGCCATCAGTTGAAGCTGTTGGGCAATGACTTTTTCCAGGAGTGCTGCTGAAGATGAACCCGGAGAGGGAGGCTGAACCGCCTGAGTTGCCGCTTCCTGTTCAGCAATTTCCGGTGCAGCGGAGGTCGCCGCCATTTCGGCTTGCAGCGCATCCGGTGGCAATTTTTCATCGATGTAAGCCGAGAGGGCATCAAGGGAGGGCGCTTCGTCAAACAACTGGCGAAAGGTAATTTTTACTTCAAACTCCTTTTTGAATGCAACATTGGCGCGGGTTAGAAAAAGGGAATCAAATCCCATTTCCAGAAAGGTGGCGTGATCTTCCAGCTCGTTTACGACAACGCCGCTCAAATCACTGAGGATATCTTTCAGCTTATTGAGAATAACGGATTTTCTATTCTTTGTTTCGGGATGATAAACACCGCTCGTCATCGGTTTCTCCTCTAATTCGTTGGCGTGATCGGTTTCTGAGATGTTGTGCCCGGAAGTGGCAGCGCCATTGTTGATTTCCGCAGCAACTCGCTGGTTGGGTTTGCCATTAACGGAAAGTGAAACCGGCTCTATCCAATAGCGCTTTCGTTCAAACGGATAGGTTGGCAAAGGAATTCGCCGCCGTTCCTGGTGGATATTAAATTTCTGCCAATCGACTTCGACTCCCGCAATCCATAAGCGCCCCAGGCTGGTGAGCAGAAATGCGTTATCGGAGATCGTCTCTTTCGGATGCCTCATACTGGAAACAACTGAGGAACCACTCGATTTTTGGGGATGCCGGCGGGCAAAGGTGCTCAAAGTTTGGCCGGGGCCGATTTCCAGCATCAACCGGTTTTTTTCCCGGTAGAGTGTTTCCAATCCTTCGGAAAACCGGATCGTTTGACGCAGGTGTTTAACCCAATATTGCGGATCGGTTGCAGCTTCTGCCGTAATCCAGGTTCCGGTAATGTTAGAAATGAAGGGGAGTTGCGGCGAATTGAAGCGGATATTTCCTAAAAAGTGTCCAAATTCTGCCAAAATCGGATCGAGTAAAGAAGAATGCGCCGCAACTGAAATATGCAAGCGAGTAAATTCGATTTCCTTTTCGGTAAGAATTTGGGCCATTCTTTCGATGCCTTCAATAGCCCCGGAAATAGTGCATTGCGCCGGCTGGTTAATCGTTGCGATGGAAATGCCATCTATCAGCAGCGGTGTTATTTCCGCTTCGGAAAGCGGCACGCTGATCATGCCACCTGCCTTTACTGTT
This sequence comes from uncultured bacterium, assembly GCA_964015645.1. Taxonomy (GTDB): domain Bacteria; phylum Calditrichota; class Calditrichia; order RBG-13-44-9; family J075; genus CAXHHS01. The sequence goes on along the minus strand of CAXHHS010000595.1, from coordinate 842 downwards.
TCAAATAATTGCCCGCGTTTGGTTACCAGCCGGAGGGCGTCTTGCATTGAAAAAACACCGGCGAAACAGGCCGCGGCATATTCGCCCATGATGTGGCCGATCATCGCTTGCGGTTCGATTCCCCATGAATTCCACAGTTTGCCCAGGGCGTATTCAATCGTAAATAATGCCGGAAGTGCGAAGGAAGGTTTTTCTAATTCGCGAGCAATACTTTCGCTAACTTCATTTTCTGGAAACAGCAGTAGCTTTAAATCGATGTCTAATTCATTTTTTAGATAATCCAGGCATTCGTCCACATACTGGCGAAAAATCGGCTCCGTATCATAAAGTTCCCGGCCCATGTTGGGATATTGTGCGCCGCCACCGGGAAACATGAAGACGATTGAGGGGGCTCGATCTTGCCGTTTCCCGGTGATACAGCGACGCGGGTTTTTAGATTTTAAAATGTCGATTGCTTCCGGGGCATTTTCGCACACTAAAAACCGCCGGTGAGGAAAATGGCGGCGCCCGGCCTGTAATGTATAGGCAACGTTGCCGAGATTAACTTCCGGGTTTGTTGTCAGATAATTTCCCAAATTTGTTGTGGCGGTTTCCAGCGCACCTTCCGTTTTTGTAGATAATAGAAGTAGCTGTCGAGAATCGCTGTTTTCCCGTGGTGAATATTCCGGCGCTTCTTCCAGAACAACGTGAGCATTGGTTCCGCCCAATCCAAAAGCACTAACCCCCGCCCTGCGCGGTGAATTTCCGGCTGGCCAATCCGCTAATTTTGTATTGACGTAAAAAGGGCTGTTCTCGAAATCGATATTGGGATTGGGAGTCTCAAAATGCAGGCTGGGCGGAAT
>CAXHHS010000594.1:0-5042 GCA_964015645.1 uncultured bacterium | reverse complement strand
TATATTCTCAACTAAGAATAGCGAAATTTGTGTCCAAATTTAGCCGACCACTACATATGCTAAAATTATCACCAGAGCAAATTCTACATAATTCAATTTGCTAAAATTTGAAATGAAACTTAACATCAGTTGATGTTTGTATCTATCGCATATTGTATTATATTTTGAGGAGAAATGTTTAGAACGATATGGAAAGGAAAATGAAGGTGAAGAAGTTAAATAAACAAAACAATAGTTTACTTTTGAAGCGTATTACTACTTCTCCTGATATTTGTCATGGGAAACCGTGTATAAGAGGCTTACGCTATCCCGTGGAAATGATTTTGGAACTGTTGAGTGCTGGTATGACATATGAAGAAATTTTAGCAGATTACGAAGATTTGGAGAAAGATGATATACTGGCTGCCTTAGCATTTGCAACTCGATTGAGCAAAACTAAAAGGATTCAACCACTTTCGGTATGAAATTTCTGATAGATGCACATTTACCTCGCCGATTGAAATATCGTTTACAGGAACACGGTCATGATGTTATACATACATTGGACCTTCCCCGCAAAAATCAAACACCTGATTCACAAATTGAAGAAATCTCAGTTTCAGAGAATCGCGTCGTAATCACTAAAGATGAAGATTTTGTTATTTCATTTAAGATACATGGGAGGCCACATAAATTACTATTGGTGTCTACTGGGAATATCAAGAATGAAGATTTAGAAAGATTGCTTTTGCAAAATATTGACGATATCGTCAAAGCTTTTGAACATTACGATTTTATCGAGATTGATTTACATAATATTACATATCATTTGTAGATCGCTTAAAAAGAAAAATTAAAGGAGAAAACATAGGCTTGTTTTGGCTCGCTTTTCCCGTGGATCACTTCTCAAAAGCTTGTATGATAAACCAAATTGGTTTTGGAGCTTCTTATCAATAAGTTCATTATTCACAGCGGCATATAACAATCGCATCAAGCCGACCCCAACCAGAATTGGTGCCTGAATTTCGCATCTTGCGCAATCTGGTTCTGGTTACTGCATTTGTTTGGAATACGTGTTGGTTGGGCCGGCTTATACTCGGCGTTATGCGCCAAGGAAGTAGCGCTATAAAGCATAAGTGATATAAATTCGTTTCCAGCCAATTCTATATTGCAAAAAATAAAGTGAGTGTGTATCTTGAACACAGTTGCGCGATTAATCAGAAAATTTGGCGCAATGCGGAAAAATAAATTGAGTATTCATAAAATTAGTGGTGTAATCATGAAAGCATTAACACACAACGAAGTAATTGACAATATCCTGAAAATCTTGGAGATGGTGCAAAGTGGAGAAGAGATTGTTATAAAGAATGTAAACACTCAAGAGAATGTAGCGGTTATTGTTCCTTACAAAAAATATCAAAGAAAAGATAAGTCTAAGAAAAAACAGGAAAGAATGCTTGGAATATTAAAAGGCAAAGCAAGCTACAAAATTAAAGAGGATTTCAAAATTACTGACGAGGAATTGCTAACTCTATGAAATACCTTTTGGATACTCATACGCTATTGTGGGTTCTGTTTGAGGATGAGAAATTATCAGAAAAAGTAAAAGCAGCCGTCAGAAATCCAGATAATGAAATATATGTAAGCATCGTAAGTTATTGGGAAATATCGTTAAAATATGCACTGGGTAAATTAGAACTTAGAGGAATTTTACCGGAAAAATTGCCCGGGAAAGCAAAGGAAATCAACATTGAGACTTTAGAGATATCTGAGGAGGAAGTAGCATCCTTCTATAAACTACCAAGGCAAAAACATAAAGATCCATTTGACAGACTCATAATCTGGCAGGCGATAAATCGAAAGATTGCTTTAATTTCAAAAGATAGACCTATAAAAGAATATCAAAAATTCGGATTAGAGATTTTGTGGAAATAAGTTAGAGTTGTTCGATCAAAATTCCGCAAACTTGCGGCATTGAAAAGATAATGCCGCAAGTTTACTTGTGCTAAATCAACACTTGGTAAAAAATAAGGTGTGCGGCATTGCAAAAAACGCAAAGCCGCCATTAATTATATAAAAATCTTGCGCCCAATATAGTTGGTTGCGCAGGCAGCGCATAACAACTCAATGCACTTGATTTGTGAGGAGTTAGCATTGTTAATTTAAGCACGGTTAACCTATTGTAATTCAGTGTGTTAATGCGGTTCTGGAGGTGAGTGCCCACAAACAAGTGATCTCGCAGTCGTTAGGGCGTAGAAGTGTGTTAATAAAGTTAGTCTTAAGATTATAATTTGGTGTGTTTGTTCAGTTAATTTTTTGGGGGAGATCACCGGAGAAAATTTGTAGCAGGATCAAGTCTTTAACCAATTGGGAGCGCAAATTTTGTGGTGAGAGAAAATGAGTCAGGAGCGCAAATTTTTTACCCGCTGTTTTAGTTGCGGTTATCGTGTCGGGTTTTGATGTGGCCGGTAACCCTAACAAAGCGCCTGCACACCGACGAGCGGGCTTATCGTGTTTGTAATGAAAAACGATAGCTTGAAATTTCTTTGATAAAGGAATGATCTGCACTTCTGTGGACACCATAGTAAAGCTACTCAAGGATAATTTCGACCAGTTGACCAACGCTGGCTACTATTTTTCGGATATCCTGAAATAGAATTTCAGCGTGATATTTTAAATATGTATCAATGATTGGTAAGACAACCTGTTTATCCACGCTCGACCGTTCAAGCTGTTGCACGTAAACCATGGAGGCTGTATGTTTTATAACCTAATCCGATTAACTTTTCCGTTTCTACTAGTTGGTTTTAGTAATTTAGCTGGGCAACAAACCGAAAGTTTTGAGTTGATTGAAGCAACGATTTCCGATATTCACGGGGCCATGCATTCGGGTGAACTTACCAGTCGTGAACTGGTTGAGGCATACCTGGAGCGGATCGAGAAATACGATCAATCAAGCAGACTAAATGCGATTGTCATCATAAATCAAAACGCTCTAACAACTGCTGACGCGCTTGACGAAGAATTCAAAAAAAACGGCAGGCTTCGTTCTCTTCACGGTATTCCTGTAATCGTAAAGGATAACTATGACACCAAAGATTTGCAAACAACCGCCGGCTCCTTGGCGATGAAAGGGAGTATTCCTCCCGACGATGCTTATCAAGTGCGAAAACTGCGCGAGGCAGGAGCGATCATTTTGGCAAAGTCCAATATGGCGGAATGGGCCTTCAGTCCATATGTCACCGTTAGTTCAATATCCGGCATAACCCGTAACCCCTATGACCTTGAGAGGGTGCCAGCAGGTTCCAGCGGCGGTACAGCCGCTGCCGTAGCTGCGAATTTTGGCGTAGTTGGGTTAGGAACCGACACCGGCAATTCTATCCGCGGGCCATCGTCACATAATTGTTTGGTCGGAATTCGCTCGACGATGGGGCTAACCAGCCGTGACGGGATTATCCCCCTATATCTTCGCAATGACATTGGCGGTCCCATGGCGCGTACCGTAGAAGATGCGGTTAGAATATTCGAGGTTATCGCGGGACCCGATACGGCTGATCCTATCACCAAAATATCCGAAGGCAAAGTACCCGATAATTATACGCAATTTTTAGACAAGGATGGCCTTAGCGGTGCTCGAATCGGCGTCTTTAGAAGATATATCGAGGCAGCAACCACCGATCCGGAAATCAAAAACGTAATGGAAAAAGCGATTCAGGATTTGGAAAGATTGGGCGTTGAAATTATCGATCCTTTTGTGATTCCCAATTTTGAGGAGCTAACAGATGGAATTTGGTGTAATATGTTTCGGCATGATGTAAACAATTATCTTGCTTCGCTCGGTGACAACGCATTTTATAAAAACCTTAAGGAAATCGTTGCGTCCGGCTTATACTCACCATATATAGAAAGCAGGTTGAAAAGAGCGCTTGAAATGAATGAACCTCCGGAGCAAAGGAACCCACCATGTCTGGATGTTTATCATGATCCGCGCAATGTTGCTTTCCGGGAAACAATATTAAAGGCTATGGAAGCAGCGAAAATCGATGCAATCATCTATCCGACCTGGAGTAATCCACCCCGAAAAGTGGGTGACATGAATAGCCCCGCTGGTGATAATAGCCAATTGCTTTCGCCACATACCGGGTTCCCGGCAATTACAGTTCCCATCGGATTTACCGGCGGCTCCCTACCAGCGGGCATGACATTCGTCGGAAGGTTATTTTCAGAACCGCTTTTGATTAAGTTTGCTTATGCCTATGAGCAGGCCACTAAACATCGTAGACCGCCAGGAAAACCTTTTTGACACGGTTAAGTTCATTCTTACAACGTGACACGGCTAATTTCCAAAGCTCTGAAAGAGCGAAATTGTTATAGCCCGGTGCGAAGCGCCGGGTAGTAAGATGGCAATCAGAGTAAAGCTCTGAAAGAGCGAGGTAAATGAATACTGATGACGAATAAACTGTGTTCGAGGAAGATAAAAAGTAGTATTACATATATGATTATCCGATTAAAGTTTATTTTAGTTCTACTAATCATCATCCCTTGCACCCAAACTTTGGTCGCTCAACCTTCCTGGCCGAGATTTAGGGGACCAAACGGCACCGGCATTGCTAATACCGATCATGAATTACCGGTGACGTTTAATCAAACGAAGAACACCATTTGGCAAACGACCGTGAGTGAGGGCCACTCTTCTCCAATTATTTGGGGTAATCGTATTTTCCTCACCGGCCAAAATGACGATAGCCTTGAGAGTCTTTGCTTGAACCGCCAAACAGGTGAGATTCTCTGGCGAAAGGCAGTCCTGCAAATCAAGGCTGAACGCGTACACCGGGTAAATAGCCGTGCCTCGCCGACCCCGGTTACCGATGGGAGCCGTGTTTAGGTCTATTTCGGATCGTACGGGTTGCTGTGTTATGACTTTGATGGCACCGAAATCTGGCAGCGACCGCTAAAGAAATTCTTACGGAATACTTTCGGTAGCGCGAGTTCGCCCATATTGGTGAAGAATCTCCTTATCTTTAGCTATGAGAATCAAACCGAATCATTCATTGAAGCGATCA
>CAXHHS010000593.1:0-5044 GCA_964015645.1 uncultured bacterium | reverse complement strand
TACACCAAGAAGCTCGTCGGCAGCGTCAGATGTGTATAAGAGACAGATTTATTCATTTCATCTTAGTAGACGGCATTACTCCGAAAAGACGCAACATTGCAACATTTTCGATTTCCGGTTGTCCGATGGATCAAACCGAAAAGAAAGGAAGCGCTATGTTTAAATCTTACCTTAAAATCGCTTTTAGGAATGTGGCAAAGTACAAGGGATATGCCTTTATCAATATCGCCGGGCTTGCTATTGGGATTGCCTGCTGTATTTTAATCATCACTTATATTTTGGCGGAATTAAACTACGACCGGTATCACGAGAATGCTGATCGTATCTATCGTTTAGGGATCGATGCGAATGTCGGCGGCAATGAAGTTTATATGCCAATTAGCAATCCGCCGACTGCGGTGGTTTTGTTGAAGGATTACCCGGAAGTTATAAATGCCGTCCGCATAGATCCAACTTCCAGAAAACCGGTTAAATACGGCGATAAACAGTTTTTCGAGAACCGAATAATTTATGCAGATGCTTCCATCTTCGGCGTTTTTACCTTCCCGATGATTTCCGGCGATCCTCAAACCGCCCTGGAAAAAGCCTATACCGTAGTCATCACAAAAGCGACGGCAGATAAATATTTTGGCTCCGAAAATCCCCTGGGAAAAACCCTAACCGTTAATAATCAATATGATTATACCGTTACCGGCATTGTTGAGAATGTTCCGAAAAATTCTCACTTTACCTTCGATTTTCTACTGTCTTACGAAACCAAGTACGAGCGCAATCGCGAGCGCGTGGAAACCTGGTTCAACTTTAATGAATACACCTATTTGCTGCTGCCGGAGAACTATAATTATCGCGAACTCGAACAAAAATTTCCGGCATTAATCGATCAATATATGGGGCCGCAATTAAAAGCGATGGGTGGCAGGATCGATTATTTTTTGCAGCCGTTAACCGAGATTCACCTCAACTCTAACTTGCAGGGAGAGATAGGGGGTAACAGCGATATTGCTTATGTGTACACCTTTGCCGCCATCGCCTTGTTCATATTGCTAATTGCCTGCATCAATTTTATGAACCTGGCGACGGCGCGTTCTGCAAATCGCGCTAAAGAGGTTGGTTTGCGAAAGGTGATGGGCGCCTACCGCGGGCGGTTGATAAAACAATTTATCGGCGAATCGCTAATCTACAGCTTTATTGCCCTGGCAATCGGTTTGATGATCGTTCATGCAGCTTTACCTTTTTTTAGTGAATTTGCCGAACGGGAGCTTAGTTTAAATTATAGCGAGATGCCCTGGCTAATCCCCGGATTTATGTTGTTAGCACTGGTCGTTGGTTTACTGGCGGGTAGCTATCCGGCGTTTTTTCTTTCTGCTTTTCAACCGGTAACGGTTTTAAAAGGGAGTTTAAAATCCGGGGCCAGCAATTCGCGGTTTCGCAATGTTTTGGTCGTTTCGCAATTCATTATTTCTATTTCGCTAATTATCGGGACGTTTTTAATCCAAAACCAATTGAACTACATGAAAAATAAGCGCCTGGGATTTAAAAAAGAGCAAATTGTAGTGCTGCCAATTTTGGATGATCAAATTCGAAACTCACTGAATACGATTAAGGAGGAATTAAAAAACCACAACGGTATTGTTAGTGTAACCGCCTCTTCAAAAGTTCCCGGAGAGCAGCAGATGGATTTGAATGCATATATTCCCGAAGGGTACAACGAAGACCAGACGCAGTTAATGTACGCGCTAAATGTCGACGTAGATTTTATTCCTACATTAGAGATGGAAATAATGATGGGGCGAAATTTCTCCCGCGAATTTAGCACTGATCCCGATGCTTCGATTCTCATCAATGAAAATGCCATGAAAAAATTCGGCTGGGAAAACCCCATCGGTAAAACGATTACCGAACCGGCTTTTTCCGAAGATGATGAGATAATAACTAAAACGGTTATCGGGGTCGTAAAAGATTTCCACTTCGCTTCACTCCATAAAGTGATTGAACCGATGATCATCGGCAACCGGTCGGGATATCTAAACCGGCTTTCAATTAAAATTCAAAGTGAGGGCATTGCCGGGACGATGGCGTTTATCGAAAATAAATGGCGGAAATTGGATCCCAATCGCCCCTTTGAATATAAATTCCTCGACGAGTCTTTCGATAGCCATTACCGGGCGGAAGAGCAGCTCAACAATATTTTTTCATACTTTACGCTGCTCGCAATTATTATCGCCTGTTTGGGATTGTTTGGAATGGCTTCGTACACCGCGGAGCAGCGCACTAAAGAGATTGGGATTCGTAAAGTATTGGGTGCATCGGCCTCCGGTATTGTCTACCTGCTAAGCCAGGAAATGATCCGGCTGCTGATTGTTGCCAATATTATTGCCTGGCCGCTGGCTTATTTTTTGATGCAAAACTGGCTGGAGAATTTTGCTTATCAAATTGATATCGGCGTATTGCCATTTGTGTTGTCGGCCGCCCTGGTGTTTGGGGTTGGGTTTATTACGATATCTTATCAATCCATTAAAGCTGCGCTGGCGAATCCGATTGATTCGATTCGGTATGAGTGAGTTAACGCTATAGCAACTCTGACACTATATATAGAAATATAACTAACTTTAGAAAATGTTTTAGCAGCGCGTTTTTTCCTGCGTGACATTCATTACCGAACTTTATACCACTTTAAATTGTTATTTCAAGCGCTTCTGGCAAACTTTTCGCTTTTTCCCCAGGATTTTGTAAAGAAAGGTCATACTTGCCAGCTTCTAATTCTTTTGGAATTTTCGCCGTAATTCGGTTAGATAAAACAGTTTTTTCTTCGATTGAAAGTTCTATCGAGTTCAAATAAACGACAATCTTAGGCTTGAAATTCTGCCCCAATATTATCAATGACTTATCTTTAGATTCTGTCTTTTTAATTGTCTTTGGCTCAAGTCTGTCAAACTCCAATCCTTTTTCTGCCGGTGAAGCCACTTTATCTCCTAAATAGCCGGTATGGCTAATTCCCATTAATACAAGTAAACCGGTGGGGACATCCCAAAGCTCTACGGTTCGCAACACATGTACAATAAAGAGTCCCGCTGTAACAATTGTCCAGCCAAACATTTGCAGCCGCATGAGGCTGAGTTGCCCATTCTCTGACAACATACTTGCCAATTTAGCTCGAATTCGCTTTGGTTTATCTTTTGGCTGTTCGGTTGGAACTGAGCTACTCACGCTTTGTCCCAACCGGCTTACCGAAAGAAATTTAGCTGTGCCTGTAGAGCCTACGCTAATTCCTAAGAGCAACCAAATGCTTTGTGGAAAATCAATAGGCCCTTCTCCATGCAGAAATACATAAACAAATGAAAAAATAATCACCAGTGTCCAAAGCCAAATTTGGAACTTGGAAGCGCTATAGCTACCATCAGGAGATTGGATAAAACCCAGCCTACTATCAAATAAACGATCCATTGTCAGCGTCAAAATCAAAATAAGCAAACTGAAAAAGGCGGAGACGACTATTGCCCAAATTTGTCCAGACATTAGACGGCGAGCAGGATTCGTTATTTTCAGTCGAATTTTATAAAAAGGGATTGATTTATCTGATTTGTCGCTTGTAACATAATATAGCCAACCTTCATATTCTTCTATCTGAGTATGCTTTGGAAAAAAAATACTTATCTCCGTTGATGCTCCTTTTCCGAGTGTCACTCCATTTAGTCCGGTAATTTTAATTTCTTGGTTTTCCTTCGGCGCATTAGGAGAGGAAGGCTCAAATTTTATTGTTTCAATTTTTATATCACTATCTTCTCGGTTAACCAAATTTATTGTCTTTACGAATATCCGATCCTTAATCAAAATCGTTGTATCTGGAGTTAAGGGCGGCAATACTTGAAGTTTGGGTTCCTGGGAAAAAAGCATATTAGATGAGGAAATAACGGTAACAGAGATTGTTACCAGAGCCAGAATAGGCAAGCAGGAACTCTTGATCGTATTTGATAAAGAAGATCTGTCTTCCATTCTATCCTCCAAAACTATTGAGATGGGGCAATAAAGGTAGCCAATTTTGAAAAGGCTGTCAAGAAATTTGATATTGGCAGATTATGTTACTAAACTTGCCAGAGTTCGGCTAATTGGAGCAAACTTTAAGAAACTTCACCATTTTTACTTCATTCCGCACACCGGGATTCATCTCAAAACTAACTTCATCGCTGAACTGCTGAATAAGGTGCAACCCCAGGCCGCCATTTAGGGAGTTTTTTTGGTAGGCGTCCATATCCGGCGTTTTGATATTCTCCGGATCGAATCCATCACCTTCATCGGCGACAGCGATTTCGAGCTTTTCATCGTTTTTATTCACCGTCAAATATATATTGGGATTTAGGTGCGATGTATTTTTGTAAGCGTGATTGATAACGTTGGCGCAGGCTTCATCGACAATCAACTCAATTTGATAAATGTGCTGATCGCCAAAGCCCATCTTCCCGGCAATGCCGGAAATAAACTTGCACACGAGATCAACATTCTCGCCTTTTGCCGGTAATTCCAGGTGAAACCGGTCGTTCCTGAATTTATTTTTGTTTGCAATTAATACCAATTTCTTTTACCTCGTTTTCAGCTCTATTTTCATTCTGCTGCAATAATCTCCTTCAAAATATAGGAGAGGTCTACGGGGGTTTTCAAGGGTTGTTGTCACCAAAAAAATTGGGTTCAAAAGCCGGAAGTTGCTTCAAAAACGGAAAATGACCAATTCGAATCTATCATTCGCATAATATGCTACATTCCCCGAATCAATGTATTCACCACAAACGCCTCATCCCATTTGGCGACATCTTCGCCTAAGCGAACAATAACCAGTTTGTAGGACGGAACCACATACACCCGTTGAATATCCGCGCCGTCAAGCCAGAACATATCGCGGGGAATAAACGGCTCGGAGCGGTGTTTTTTGCGAGTGCCGTCTTCGGAAAATCCCAGCCAGATTTGGTAGCCGTAATCCGGTTCCAGGGGAGAGGGTGTAATCATTTTTTGCAGCCACCCTGTGGGAACGACTTGCAGGCTATCGACTTTT
>CAXHHS010000592.1:0-5059 GCA_964015645.1 uncultured bacterium | reverse complement strand
ATTTAAGGCACAACGATTATTTTTTGAAAATTTTAATTTTTTGCTCAAAATTGTTTTACCGTACTGCAAACCCTGGTCTATCTCCTATTTTTGATTGATACTCGTTAAGCAGGCATGGGTTTAATCAATTGATTTCATTCTTTTACTATATTAATTTGATTTAACCATTGCAAAGCGGTTGATTAATTCAAGATTAATCAATATACTCTATTAATTGCGAAAAACTTCTTAAACCTTTTGTTAAGGAGCAAACAATGAAATTCACCTTAAATGGCATAGAGAAAACATTTTCGGGAGACCCCAAACTTCCGTTATTAACTTATTTGCGCGAGCAGGAAAATATTATATCTCCCAAAGATGGTTGCGCTCCACAAGCCGCTTGTGGATGCTGCGTGGTAGAATTAAACCAGCGGGCAGTGCTTTCCTGCGCCATCACGATGGCAAAAGTGGAAAACGGCGATGTGACCACCATCGAAGGAGTTGCACCGGAAATACAAGATACATTTGCAAAAGCCTTTTTAGCCAAAGGCGGGGTGCAATGCGGGTTTTGCATTCCGGGCATCGTCATGCAAAGCAAAGTTTTGCTGGATAAAAATCCCGATCCTACTCGACCAGAAATCCAAAAGGCACTTACCCAAAACCTCTGCCGCTGTACCGGTTACAAAAAGATTGAAGACGCCATTCTTTGCGCCGCTGAAGCCATCCGCGAAAACAAACCTGTGGGGGCTGCGGATAACGGCAGCGGCAAAGTTGGTTCGCGCCTACCCAAATATGATTCTTACGATGTTGTACTCGGCCAGCGACCGTATGTGGATGATATTCGCATCGATGACATGTGTTTCGCTGCTTTGAAATTCAGCGATTATCCCCGGGCAAAAGTGCTAGCGATTGATACTGCTGATGCGGAGGCGATGCCCGGCGTTATCCGTGTATTTACGGCCAAAGATATTCCCGGTGAGCGCATCACCGGTTTAATTGTGCAAGACTGGCCGGTAATGATCGATATTGGCGAAGAAACCCGCTACGTTGGCGATGTGCTGGCCTCTGTGGTCGCCGAAACGGAAGAGATTGCTCGCCAGGCTGTCGAACTCATCGACATCGAATACGAAGTTCTGGAGCCGGTTAGCGACATGCACGACGCGAGTAAAGCGGATGCGCCGAACATTCACCCCAAAGGCAATATTCTCTCGGAAACCGTTATCAATCGCGGCGACGCTAAAGTGGCATTAGCGGAAGCGGCATTTGTTTCGCAGGGCGTTTATCAAACCCAACCGATAGAACATGGGTTTATGGAACCGGAATGCTGCATCGCAATGCCGAAGGGAAATGGTGTAAAAGTGCTCTCGCAGGGGCAGGGCATTTACGAAGATCAAAAAGCGATTGCAAAAATTTTAGGCCTGCCGCTCGATGATGTGGAAGTTGAACTCATTCCCAACGGCGGCGGCTTTGGCGGGAAGGAAGATTTATCGGTGCAGGGCCACGCTGCATTGCAGGCGTTTTTGCTGCAAGAAACCGTTAAAATTCGGTTAACCCGCGATGAATCCATTCGAATGCACCCCAAACGCCACCCGCTTTATATGGAATACACGCTCGCCTGTGACGCAACCGGAAAACTGACTGCACTGAAAGCCAATATTTTAGGCGATACCGGCGCGTACGCCTCTGTTGGCATGAAAGTGCTGGAACGCGCCGCCGGGCACGCTACCGGTGCGTACGCCGTTCCCAATGTCGATGTTCTTAGCCGGGCGGTTTATACCAATAACATTCCCAATGGCGCCATGCGCGGATTCGGGGTAAACCAGGTTACTTTCGCATTAGAAAGTTGCATCGACGATCTCTGCGAAAAGGGCGGCTTTGACCGCTGGCAATTTCGCTACGACAATGCTTTAAAAGAAGGAGATATGACCTCCACTGGCCAAGTTCTCCGCGGCGGCGTGGGCGTGCGGGAAACGCTGTTAGCCGTAAAAGATAAATTTTACGCCGCCAAATATGCCGGCCTCGGCTGCGGCATCAAAAATACCGGTATCGGCAACGGTATGCCGGATGATGGCACAGTGAAAATCATCATCGAATCGCCGGAAAAAATTATCGTGCACCACGGCTGGACGGAAATGGGCCAGGGCGTTAACACGATGGCAGTGCAGTTCCTCTGCCAGGAAACCGGTCTCGATCCTAACATCATTGAGGTACGCGTGGAAACACCCGGAGATGCTCCCGCAGGTATGACCACTGCCTCCCGCGGAACATCCCTCCTCGGCAACGCCATTTTAGATGCCAGCATTAAACTCAACAAAGATTTGGAGAATGGCACGCTTGCGGATTTAGCAGGCAAAGTGTACGAAGGTGAGTGGGTTTGCGATTGGACCACCAAACCCGGTAAAGAAAACGGGCGCGTGGAAACCCACTATTCCTATAGCTACGCCACTCAACTGGTTACATTGGATGACGACGGTCAAGTCGATACCATCATTGCCGCACACGATGCCGGAAGAATTATCAATCCCAATTTGTTTGAGGGGCAGATCGAAGGCTCCATCCACATGGGGTTGGGCTACGCCATTAGCGAAGATTTCCTCTACGAAAACAGCGTGCCGAAATCCACCCGGTTGCGCAAATGCGGCATCCTTCGCGCTAAAGAGATGCCCAAAATGGAAGTAATCGGCGTGGAAGTGCCCGACCCAAACGGGCCGCATGGCGCAAAAGGCGTGGGAGAAATTGGCCTCGTCCCCACCGCCGGTGCAGTTGCCAACGCGTTATACCAATTTGATGGCGAGCGGCGCTATCAATTACCGATGCGGATTAAAAAGCGGCGAATGCAGGTGAAAGAAAATCGGGTTGAGAAGGAGGTTATTTAAACTTGTGCAGTTTCTTTTATCCTTTTGGGAGTATGTTTTATTCCCAAAAATCCATCAATCGACAAATCTTCATCGATTAATGGCCAATGGATACCATAGCCGGAAGGAGAGATTTCGTATTTATTCCTCTCAATGTCTGAGGCACTTGCTAACTTTTCGGATATATTAGAAAATTTAAATTCGTAGTATTTGCCATCAATTTTTATTTGGAGTGTTTCATCAGTAAAATGAATATCACTCACTTCATGATATTTTTTCATTTGTTTCGTTCCCTTTGAAATTTATTCCACTCTTCCTCAATATGTTCAAAATATTCGAATATAATTTTTTTAACCTGCCGTTTATCTTTATTGTTCATGCTATAACTATATGCCTCCTCAATATCAAATTCTTCGGTATCCAGCCAATATTTACATTCTTTTTCGGCTTTTCGGCAGTGAATATGGATCGGTTCGTTTCTTTCATCTGCATAGAAGAAAAACCGCCATCCCATGATATATAGCACTGTTGGCATATCAAGATTTCTCTTTTTCAATCTTTTTACAATTCGTTTTCATTCTTAAAATATTAATAGCCGGCGCTCAAATCAATGGTAATCTATACTCATAAATTTCACCTTTTTTCCACAACATACCTTTCTATCACCTCCGTCACCATCGGCACATTATCCGTTGCTAAAATATCCGCCCCATTTTTCAACAAATCCAAATAAACGCTAATGCCTTCTTTTTCCGCTTTGCGGTCGAGGTTGCCGAGCGTGCCTAAAATCGCTCGAATGCCGTTTTGGTGGAGCATATCGTAAATTTCCGCCGGTGGCTCAAACACGCCGACGAAAGCTACAAGATTTTGTTTGCGGATGTTGCTGTTCAGCAGCCGCGTCGTACCTTCCGGCCCGCTGGCGGAAGCGGAGATCATCAGGTTGGGATTCAAGCGATGGTATTCTTTCGCCGCATCCAATGTGTAGGTGATAACGACGACGTAAGCCTCGGCCTGCTGGCGGGAAATTGCTTCGACAATCTCCGGCGGTTGGATACCGCGTTTGACATCTAATTGGATAATGGCTTTGTCTCTTCCCCAATCCAACACATCCGCTAATGTTGGAATACGGAAATCGGTTAGCTTGCCATCATTATCTTCCAGTTGCAGCATTTTTAGCTCATCCCAGGTAAAATCGGTGATGTTGCCGCTGCCGTTTGTCGTGCGCTCCAGCATTTCGTCGTGCATCATAATAAGCACGCCGTCTTTGGTTTTGCGAACATCGCATTCGATTAAGCAGGGAGCGTAGGATAAAATGTTGTCGAACGATTCAATGCAATTTTCCGGGAACCCGGGGAGCGGTCCTCCACGATGCGCACCGATTAGCGGTGTTTTTTCCGGTGCCCAGGCGAGATAATTCTGCAACTCTTCCGGCGTAGTAAAGGAAAGATAATGTTTCTGCGGTGATTGTTCCTGACAGGAAAAAGTTGCCAGAAGTAGAAAGAGGAGGATTTGCGTAAAAGCACTGTTGATTTTCATGGTTGAATGATTCTATAGCTAATGGTTGAAAGCTCAAGAGGATTTAAAAAAAAATTGCCACGAAGATTCTAAGGCACAAAGTTACACAAAAAAAATAACCAAATCTTGGTGATACTTAGTGCCTTCGTGATTTGGTGGCATAGAAATACTCTTCAAAAGCAGCTATTAAGAAATCGTGGCTAAAACAAACTCTCAAAAAAGATACCGATTACCCGGGGTTCCAAAAAAATTGTTAGCGCTGCTCCGGCAATAGCGCCCCAAAGGTGGCCTTCGTGATCGATTCCCGGGAGGTAACCGTTTTTAGCGGCGTAGTAACTGCCGGCCACAAACGCAATTCCGGCGATCCAGGCAGGCATTGGCAGGATAAAAAACAGCAGCAGCGTCTGATTCGGAAAATACAGAATAAAACTGAACACCAATCCGGAAATAGCCCCGGAAGCGCCCAGGCTTCGAAAATCTTCATCATATTGTCTTTTCCAAACGGATACGCCGCCGCTAATAATCATCGAACCCATGTAGATAATAAAAAAATCAAAGTGTCCTAAAATTCGTTCCAGGAGAAATCCGAAGGAGTAAAAAACAAACATATTGATCAACAAGTGGATAAAGTTCGCGTGAACAAATCCATGTGAAACCAGCATATAATCTGTCTCTTATACACATCTCCGAGCCCACGAGACTCCATTGCA
>CAXHHS010000591.1:0-5065 GCA_964015645.1 uncultured bacterium | reverse complement strand
CTGGATGCTGGATGCTGGATGCTGGATGCTGGATGCTGGATGCTGGATGCTGGAATTTGTTGATAGAATAGTAGAAATCAAGTAGAAATTTTTTGAGGGGGGGATTAGAGTGAGCTATAAGGATTTGGAAATCTGGAAATTGGCAAGAGAGTTGGTGATTGAAATACATAAAATGTCTTTGCAAAAATTGCCGAAGTTCGAAATGTTCGAAGAAGGCAGCCAGATTCGTCGATCCAGTAAATCTGTAAAATCGAATATCGTTGAAGGATATGGGCGAAGGAGATATAAACAAGAATTCCTCAAATTTCTGACGTACGCAATTGCATCAAATGATGAGACAATAAACCATCTGGAAAACTTGTATGAAGCCGAATCATTAAAAGATACTGTTTTGTTCAAAAGCCTACATGAAAAATTGGATATATTAGGCCGAAAACTAAATCTTTTCCTGCAATCTGTCGAACGTGGCCACAAAAGTATCAAATAAACATCGAGCATCCAGTGTCCGGCATCGAGCATCAGTGAAACGAAACTCTAAAGTACGATTAAATAATAAGCGTAGCTAAACACTAAAATGTATCTTACAAAATTAGAAATCTTCGGCTTCAAATCTTTTGCGCAGAAAGTTGCGTTGAAGTTTGACCAGGGGTTAACCGGCATTATCGGGCCGAATGGGTGCGGCAAAAGCAACGTGGTGGATTCTATTCGCTGGGTGTTGGGCGAGCAGCGGCCTTCGGTGCTGCGTTGTGATCGAATGGATAATTTGATCTTTAACGGAACCGCAACTAGCAAACCGCTGGGATTAGCGGAAGTGTCTATGGATATCGAAAATAACAGGAACATCCTACCCTCGGAATATACGGAAGTAAAACTAACCCGCCGCCTCGACCGCAATGGCGACAGCGAATATTTGATTAACAATCAAACCGTGCGGTTGATGGATATTCTCAACCTGTTTACCGATACCGGAATGGGAGCGGATGCCTACTCCGTTATCGAGCTAAAAATGGTAGAGCAAATTCTGAGCGATAACGCCCAGGAGCGCCGCCGGTTGTTCGAGGAAGCCGCCGGTATCAAGAAGTATAAAGCTCGCCGAAAATCCGCGCTTAACAAATTAGATACAACGCAGCAAGAACTTACTCGCCTGGATGACATTATCGCCGAAGTGCAAAAAGCAGTCAACTCGCTCTCCCGCCAGGTGGGAAAAGCCCGCCGTTATCACGAGTATAAACAGCAGCTTAAAGAAAATGAGCTGGTGCTCTCGCATCTCAAAATGAATTCCTATCAAAACCAGCTTAAGCCATTGCGGGCGGAATTAGAACAGGTTGGCAAAACCAAAAACACCCTGGGCAGCGAAATCCATAAAATGGAAGCCAGCCTGGAAAAACTGCAAGCACAATCGGTGGAGATGGAGCAGGCCTACCGGGGGAAAGCCTCTATCCTTTATCGTAAAGATGAGAGTATTCAGGAACTACAAAATCGCCGGCAGTTGCGCAAACAGCGCATCGAGTCGCTGGAGGAGGCGACCGCTACCTATCACCAGGAAATCGCTTTTCAGAAAGGTAAAATTCAACAATTGGCGGAAGAGAAAGCGGGCCTGCAAACAGCGTTAGATCAAACCCGAAAATCTATGGCCGAGGCACAAGAGCGCTATCGCGAATCCGCAAACCGGCAGTTGGAAGCGGAAACGCTGTATCAAAAAGCGCGGGATGAGTATCAGCGGTTTGTGCAGACAAATCTTCAGGAATTGCAAAAATCTGCCGGCATTAAAGAAGCACATCAAAAAATTTTGATAGAAAAAGAAAATCTCGTTGCACGTATCTCACGGCAAGAAGAAAATGCTTCACGATTTGCGGCAGAATTAAAAGAGCGAGAGCAAGATCTGCATTCGCTGGAAAAATCGCTAACTGCCGCCCGGGGAGATCAAGAGATGTATCGCCAGGAATATTCTCACCTGGAGCAGAGCATCGGAGAATTACAAGAGCGCCGCGAGAACCTGCGAAACGAGATTAACATCAACGAAGGCCGGTTGGAAAAGGCGCGCAATCGCAAGGATTTTCTGGAAAATCTCATCAAAAATTACGAAGGGTTTTCCGAAAGCGTGCAGTACGTGATGTCGCGAAAAGCCGAATATGCCGGTGTTGTGGATACGCTCGCCAACCTTGTAGACTGCGAGCCGGAATTCCGACCGGCGCTGGAAAGTTACCTCGCGGAAGTTTCCAACTACCTGGTGGTTGAAGCGGTGGATACCGCTCGCGATATTTTGAAGCACATGCGCTCGAACGAAAAAGGGCGGTTGACGCTGGTGCCATTATCACTGTTAAACGCGAATCATAAAAACGGGAATTTACAACTTCCGCCTTCTAACGGCCGAACGACGCCGCTGCAAGAAATCGTTTCTTATCCTGCATCATATTCCCAATTGTTCGATTTTCTTTTTCATTCCGTCTACTTGGTACCGGATCTGGAAACTGCCATCGATGTCCGCGGCGAATACCCGGAACTAACCTGCATAACCCGCGAAGGCGAAATTTTGGAAAGCTGGGGGAATTTAACCGGCGGTTCTTCCGCAAATCATGTGGGGTTAATCGGGCGGAAAGAACAATATGAAAAGGTGATCGAAAAATTTGAAACGCTGCAAAACCAACTGGCAGCGCAAAAAACCGAATATGAATCCATGATGACATCCCTGGAAGAGAAAGAAACCAAACGCCGGGAGTTTGAGGGATTGCTGGAATCTACCCAAAAACAGAGTGTGGAGATCGATAAAAAGGTTAACCTGGTTCATTATGAAACAAAGCGCCTTCAGGAAACGATGCAAGAGATCGAAGAAGAAGTTGCAGCATTAAACCAGCAAATTAAAGATTTGGAGGCACGCGAGCAGGCGCTTCAACCGGAGTTGCAGCAGCGGGAAGAAAAATTAGCGGCGTACCAATCACAAGAAAAATCCGCCCAGGAACACCAGCGCGAAACCGAAGCGCAGTTGAAAGAAATTACCAAAACGACCCAGGAGTTTCAAATTACCTATCTCAATTTGGGCGGCCAGGAAAAAGAGGGCGTTCAAAAGTTGGAGTTTAACAACCAGGGGCGGAAAGAGGCGGAAAATTTTATCGCCGACCGCGAGCAGCGCATTTTGGACGGGCAATCGCAAATCGAAATCCTCCAAAAAGAAGTTCAGCAAATCGAAATAGATTTAAAAACGCTTTATAAAGAGCGCGATGAAGCCGAGAAGCAAAAAGACAAGACCGAACGTGAGTTTAATGAATTAAAAAGCGCCATCCAGCTTTCCGAGGGAGAGTTGAAAAAACGCCAGCGATTATGGAATCAAGCGAGAGAACGGGTGCAGGAATTGGAACTGCACATCAAAGAGCTGGATGTTAAATTGAGCGGTATTCAGGAGCAAATTCAGGAGAAATACGGCGCAGCAGCACCGGATTTCAATATCAATGAACTTGATCCGGCGACTTCCATTGATACGATTCAACAAGAAATTGAAACGCTGCGATATAAATTGGAGCGCCTGGGCGATGTGAACCCGCTGGCAATTAAAGAGCATGAAAAGGAAAAAGAACGCCTGGATTTCCTGGAATCCCAACGTGCGGATTTATTAGATGCCCGCGACCAGCTTGTAGAAACCATCAGCAAATTGAACGACACTGCCCGCAAGCAGTTTATGGAAGTATTCGAAAAAATCCATGCTAATTTTCAACGCGTATTTAAAGAATTTTTTGAAGGCGGAGAGGCGGAGCTTTCGCTAATCGAAAGCCGCGATCCCCTGGAAGCGAATATCGACATTGCCGTTACTCACAAGGGGAAACGCTTGAACACGCTCACCCTGCTATCCGCCGGCGAAAAAACGCTGACAGCGATTTCGCTCTTATTTGCGATTTACCTCGTTAAACCCAGTCCCTTTTGTATTTTGGATGAAGTTGACGCTCCCCTGGATGATGTGAACATCGGGCGCTTTACCCAGGCGCTCAACCTCTTTGCGCGAGATACGCAATTTATCCTGGTGACGCACAATAAAAAAACCATGGAAGCCGCCAAATCGCTTTACGGCGTTACGATGGAGGAAGTTGGGGTTTCTAAAGTGGTATCGGTTCGGTTTGATTAAATGATTTCTCTAACTCTTATCTTCTTGGGTGTGATAACAACGAATTTACCATAAAGTTTATTACCATAAGATGAAATTACTTTCATTAGAGATTCGGCGATTTTAATCAGATAATTGGAATCGTATCTTAAAAAAATGACCCCATTTACCTCTGCTTTGTGAGCAAACACCCATTCTCCAAAATCCTTGTCCTCTGTTATGAGTATGGATTTAGTATCAAGTGATATTTTTAAAACTTCTTCATCTGAAGCACTGCGGTAATCTTCTAAAATTGATTTAATTTTAAAACCTTGTTTTCTTAACTCCTTAATAATGTTGAAATTAATGTCTTCATCGGCCAGGAGATTAGGCTTCAATTATTTCCTCCCGGGAAATGACATCAGCAGTGTATGAAAGAGCAGCAAATATATCATCTTTGGTTAGGTGTGGGTAGCCTTCTAATAGTTCTTCCATAGCTATTCCTTGAGATAGTTTTCTTAGTATTAACTCTACTGTTATTCTTGTGCCTTTGATAATAGGTTTGCCAAGCATTATTTGGGAATCTGTCGTTATTCTTTCTTTATAATTCATTGATTTATCTCCTTAAAATATCGATTACCTATTTCAATAGGGAATATACTTTAACCAAATTTTTGCCCTGTATCAAGCATGTATAATTACTAGCTTTATAAAATATATCGCTTAATTCTCCTTTTCCCACAAATACGCATATTTGTACCCGCTGCCGGTATTGAATAAAACGACGGATTCGTTGTCGCGAATCCAGCCATCATCGCGTAATTTGTTAAATGCCGCTAATGAGGCGCCGCCCTCTGGGCTGACAAACAATCCCTGCGTGCGGCCGATCAAGTTGGCGGCGGCAAGCATGTCCGCATCGGAAACGCTGACGGCCGCCACGTTGCTTTCTCGCAGCGTTCGCAAAATCAAAAAATCGCCAACTGCCGCGGGAAC
>CAXHHS010000590.1:0-5079 GCA_964015645.1 uncultured bacterium | reverse complement strand
TGAGTTATTTATTTGTTTGTATCAGGATGTTAAAACAAGCTGAAGAGAAATTTCGAAACCACTCCGCTACGACTCAATCAGCCAACATCACCTGGTTTAAACGACTGCTAACGGCTTTTACTATTTATGTCGTATTCGATTCGATTATCGGAACCTGGTTAGCCATCCATAAACTCGATTCCACGCCGTTATTTATGACCACAAATGTTATGATGGCCACATTTGTGCAAATTGTCGCCTATACCGCAGCGCTTTACCCGGAAAAACTGTTCGCTGCCGGAGAGGTTTTCTTGACACTAAATCAAAATGGAGAAAATGGAGAGGGCAAATTTTTGCCCGGATCGATGAAAAAGAAATATCAAAACTCCGCACTATCTCCCGAAGATGCCGGTTTATATTTGGAAAAACTGCGTGATCTTATGAAAGATGAACAGCCGCACCTCAATAGCGATTTAAAGCTGCCGGATTTAGCAAAGATGCTGGATATTTCACCTCACAATTTATCCCAATTACTGAACCAGGAAGTTGGGCTTAGTTTTTACGACTTCATCAATGAATACCGCATTAAAGAGGCACAAAAACGACTATTGGACCCCACCTTCAAAGACTACACTATTTTGGCAATCGCCCTCGATTCGGGCTTTCACAGCAAAACCTCGTTTAACCGCATGTTTAAAAAATGCACTAACCTCACACCATCCGAATATATAAAAAAGTATTCCCTAATCTCGAAAAATATAACAACCATTGATCAACCGAATTTATAATGTACTGGTTTTTTAATTACAAAAAATCAAATGTTGTTTTTGATTTTTTGGTGCATTTCCATCGGGAAAGACGATTTTCCTCCAATTTTTTTGCATGTTTTGAGCAAAAAAATTGGAGGAAAAGATGAAGAAAAATACCACTATCGCTGTAATCTTTCTTGTGGTTGTGTTTCAATCGCTTAGCTTGGGGCAGACTGTTTCTACATTTATTGGGCCAGGAATTAATATTGATGATGCTCTAATTTTGGATGCCGAAGGCAATATCTACGGTTCCCATTTTACCGGCTCCGCAATTTACAAGGTGACGCCAGAGGGAGATATCTCGATTTATGCCGATGGTTTTAATACTCCGAACGACCTGGCGTTCGATGCTGAAGGGAATTTATACGTTGCCGACAACCAGAGAAATGCCGTGTTTAAGATAACACCGGATAGCAATATTACCCAATTTGGGCCAACAATCACCTCTGCCAGCGGATTAATTTTTGATCGCCACAGTGATACGCTGTTGGTTACTCAATATCTCTCCAACCGCATTATCAAATTAGCACCCGATGGATCGACAAGAAATTACATTACCGGATTCGGTTTGGATGGCCCGGTGGGGCTAGCCTACGACGACAACGATACCTTGTATGTTGGCAATTATAACGATGGTCAAATATTTAAAATTGTGAACGACCGGCCGCAGCGAATAGCGATTGTTCCCGGTACAAATTTCGGCGCAATCGGCTTTCTCGCTTACATTGCCGGCGATTTGTATGCCACGGCTATCGGAAGACATCGAATTTATAAAATTACGCTGGATGGTGTTATGACAGAGTTTGCCGGAACCGGCAGCCCGGGATTAGAAGACGGGCCGGCGAGCACCGCACGGTTCACCAATCCAAATGGAATTATCGCCAGTGCCAGTGGTAATGAGATTCTAATTTCGGATTTTGGTACAAAATCGATTCGCGTAATTTCAGACATCGTTACCGGCATCGAACCGGAAAATGTCTCGGAAATCCCGATCAGCTTGCGTTTGGAACAAAACTTCCCCAACCCATTTAATCCATCTACCGAAATTCGGTTTAGCTTACCCGAAGCTCAAAATGTAGAATTGGCAGTCTATGATATTAGGGGGAGCAAAATTGTAACGCTGGTAAAATCTCAACTTGCGGCGGGTGTTTATCGTATGCCGTTTAATGCCAGCGGCCTTTCATCAGGTGTTTATATTTACCAGTTAATTTCGGGAGAATTTGTAGATCGGAAGAAGATGGTTTTAATGCAGTGATTGGTACATTAACATTTTTCTTTTGCCAAATTATAAAACAGGTGTAAGACGACCTCGCGGCTTTTTATAGCTGCCGAAATCAACTAGAAACATTTTTGCTTGAATATCGCCATGATCATTTGTAAGATTTGATATGAAAAGTATAAAGATTTCTTTAGATGATCAGCTTGTTTCTGAAGTGAATAAAGTCAGCGCGCCATTAGGTGTAGATTTTTCACGAATCGTAGAAGAGGCACTATTTGCCTGGCTCAAACGCTATCAATCAAAACGGTTTGGAGAAGAGTGGATCGCTTCTTTGAAAAAATCTCCCGATGATGCAAACAGAGCAGAGGATTGGGTTGAATCTCAATATTGGTCGGAAAAATGAAACGCGGAGAGGTATGGCAGGTTGATTTAGGTTTTAAAGCTGGTAAACGTCCAGTACTTATACTTACCCGCAGCGATGTAATTCCCTATCTAAACAAACTTACCGTTGCAGAAATCACTACCCAGAAAAAAGGATATCCAACAGAAGTCGATATAGATCAGAAAGCAAATTTACCCAAACCATCCGTTGTACAACTCGATAATATTCAAACAATTCCGAGAGATCGATTTATAAAATTTATTGGAACGCTTGATGAAACGGAGATGAAGATTATTAACGAGAAAATAATATTTGCTCTCGACCTGCTTGAAACCATTTAACTCAAGTTCATACGGAGCTTCGGTTAAAAGCCCTTATTATTTTTCCCGATCACCGAAAAAACTTGATAATCGCTCTCTCCGCAATATCGTTTCGATAATGCATGTTCTCGAAATCGAGTTCCTCAATTCCGTAGTAGGCTTGTTTGGTTGCATCACTTAAGGATTCCGCGATACTGGTAACAGCAAGCACTCGCCCGCCATTTGTTACAATTTTTCCATCCTCTCGTTTGGTTCCGGCGTGGAATACGATCACATCTTCCGGCAAATTTCCCCAGCCGGAGATCACCTTTCCTTTTTCATAGGCTTCGGGATAACCGCCGGAGGCTAAAACGACGCAGGCGGCAAATTGGTCGTGCAATTCTACGCGAATTTCGCCCAGCCGCCGTTCGTGAGTTGCTTGCATTATTTCCAGCAAATCGCTGTTTAGCAGCGGCAGCACCACCTGTGTTTCCGGGTCGCCAAAGCGGCAGTTAAATTCTACGACTTTCGGCCCTTGTGGTGTTAGCATCAATCCGCAATACAAAACCCCGGTGTATTCGATTCCTTCGGATTGAAATGCCGAGAGTGTGGGTTCGATAACTTCTTTAATGGTACGCGCTTTTAATTCTGGGGCCAAAAATGGAGTTGGCGCATAACTTCCCATGCCACCGGTATTTTTGCCTTGATCATCATCCAGGGCGCGTTTAAAGTCCTGTGCAGGCGAGAGGGTTATATAATCTTTGCCGTCAGTGATAACGAAAATGCTGCACTCTTCACCGGTCATAAATTCTTCAATAATAATTTTCGAACCAGCTTCGCTAAATACTTGTTTATTCATCATGTTATCGACGGCTTCGCGGGCACAATTTAAATCCGGGCAGACGATAGCGCCTTTTCCGGCGGCGAGGCCATCGGCCTTGACCACAATCGGTTTTTCCGGTAAACTATTCAAATAATCCAGCGCTTTGGAGGCTTCATAAAATTCTTCGAACTGCGCGGTGGGGATGTTGTATTTCGCCATCAACTGCTTGGAAAAAATTTTGCTGCCCTCTATTTTTGCAGCGGTTTGGTTGGGGCCGAAAATTGGAAGGTTTATGCTGTTAAAATAATCGACGATCCCATCAACCAACGGTTGTTCAGGGCCGACAATTGTAAAGTCGATTTGATGTTCTTTAACAAAGGCAGCCAGTTGTTTGAAATCTCCGGCTGATATATTTTTTGGGCATTCGGCAATTTCTTCAATACCACCGTTGCCGGGAATGCAGTAGATTCTTTTTACGTCAGGATTTTGGTTGATTTTCCAGCAAATTGCATGTTCGCGGCCACCACTTCCGATTACCAATATCTTCATTTATCCACCTGTTTTTGTCGGTTTTCGCTCTGTCGTGTTTTCTTTTTGTTGATAAACTTTTCTACTTCTAAAATAATCTTTGTGAAATCGTCATCCAGTTTTCCTGCCTTGTCGAACATTTTTTTCGCTTCCTCAAATTCTTCCAGCGCTCGTAAACACCGCCCGTAGTGAATGCGCGCCCAGCTGCGGTAAAAATCATCCTGCATTTTGCCTAGCTTTGGCGCGATGATCTCAAAAGTTCCCTTCGCTTTTTGCCAGCGACGGGTGTAAAAATAATTTCGTGCAATAAGATCATACACCAGGTATTTGAAATCCGGGTTAGGGCTGGTGTAGCCGGAATCGATTGCGGTTTTTAAATGATCGGCCATTTGCATGCTGTTCGAAAATTGGCGCGCCCCCGATAGGTTGTTGGCGATGAAATATTGAACCATCAGCGAATCCGCCGGGTATCTTAACGACATTCGTGACCGCCAATACCAGTATTTAGTCTTTTTCTCTTTTTTGATTTCTCGAAAATGGGAAAGCGCCAATTCGCGGTTGAATTGTAAATCAGCGAGATGGCCTTTGTAATAGTGAATTGCGGCATTATAATAATCGGATTTCCGAGTCGGTAAGTTCAACAACTCGCCAAACAAAGAATCCGCTTTCACAAACCGGTTCAAATCATAATATGCAACTGCCAAATTGTAATGCCGAACGTTAGTGATTTGTGGCAGAAGATCGCTGTGTTCGTCAGGGATTTTTTCGCAAACATCGATACATTCCTTCAAATAACCGGAGCGGCGATAATGGTAAGCAATTATTAATCCAAGCGCATAATTTGTTGGATAGCGTTTATACAATCGTTGAAATGCTGCAAAGCCGGACGTCTTTTCCCCTTCTAAAAAATAACCGATGGAATGATACATAAACTCGCCTTCGGTTTTGAAGTAGCGGCCTTTCCGCATGGTTTCGAATATTTCCTGCTTGCCTTTGATGCTGTCTCTTATACACATCTGACGCTGCCGACGAGCTTCTTG
>CAXHHS010000589.1:0-5082 GCA_964015645.1 uncultured bacterium | reverse complement strand
GAGGAACCGGCGTTAAACGTCATCATTTTGGATGTCGGGCAGGGAGACGCCGCAATCATCACCACACCGCAGGAGAAAACGATTGTGATTGATACCGGCCCGGCAGACCGCTTTTACAACGCGGCAGACAACGCGATTATTCCCGCGTTGCAACATCTCGACACCAAAACAGTCGATTACCTGTTTATCAGCCATCCGCACCTCGACCACATGGGCGGCACCTTCCGGCTGTTAGACTATGCCAATATTGATTCTGTTTTTCTACCGCAAACTCCAATCGAATATTTTTGGAATGATACGCTGCTGCAAGTATTAAATCGCGAAGAAATTCCCTACCGATTTTTAACCGCTGGCGATCACCTCACCATCGATGAAGAAACTGCTATTTACACCCTTAATCCTTTTCCACAACTATCTGATTATACTGAATCTACCGGCCACAATGTCAACAACAATTCCCTGGTGTTGCTATTGAAACATCGCGATCAAAACCTGTTATTCACCGGCGATGCGGAGCAAGAAGCGGAGCAATATTTGCAATTGTGGGGCGATATGCTTAAAAGCGATTTTCTGAAAACCGGGCACCATGGCAGCCGAACTTCTACCACGGAAGATTTTCTCGCGCTAATCAGTCCGCAATATGCCAGCATCTCAGCTGGAGAGAGAAACAAATTCGGACATCCTTCGGAAGCAGTTTTAAAGCGATTGGAAAGTTATGAAGTGGAAGTATTTCGCACTGATCGGCAAAAGGCGATTTGGTTGCAATGGAAGAATAATCGTTGGCGGAGAATCATTTGGGATTGAGTAATTAACTTTCATTGAAAGTCGATAGAACTTCCATATCAGCATCCTGAGTAGTCGCAGTGTTTTTCTGCGATGTATCGAAGGGTGCGGAAATCGATCACCGCCCCTTCGATACGCGATTTAAAAAGCAAATCGCTACTCAGGATGCCGAGGTGGAGTAATGACTTATCCACAATTAATTTCAATTTGATAAACCCCTTCCCAACTCAACAATACTCGCAATATGATGATCATCATGCTCCGCCGTAAAATAGGCCATGTCGATAGGCCGCATGGGGATTTTCAGGCGCGGGTGCAAGGCGGTGCGAGCAACAATTTCTTCATCCAAAGTTTCCAGCCGCTCGACAAACTTCATTCGGGCACTGCGGAAGGCAGATAAGAGCGTTTCAATATTTTGCTCATTGTGTTTTGCAGCTTCCGTTTTCAGATTTTTCATATCTGCTGCTCGCAGCACTTCTGCTTTTGCTAAAAAATCATCGATACGGCCGTCGTGGAGTTCATCCAAATCAGCCAAATGCCCCACGTGTTCCTGGATTGACCAGAGATTACCACTGCACTTTGTTAAAATCTCGGTTGGTAAATTGCGTACAATTTCTTCAACTCGCACCGGTGCGCCGCGCAATCGTTCTACAATGCAGGGAAATACACCGGTTGAAAAATTGAATTCGAATTTCCTATCTACCCACTTCATTTTGGGAATCATTTTGGGCCTCCAGAAATATTTTATACCAGCGATTGAATCATCCACTAAACACGCAAAAAAACACAAAACTCCTTTTCGTTTAATTCGTGTGTTTTGCTCCGCAAGGAGCCCCTTTGGGGTGGGCTAAATGTTATTGATTAGTAATTCCTTAAACTCGATACATAGAGAAATTCATGATCAAAAACTTCTTCAATATTGCGCCTTTGAAATATTTATTTTGGCATTTAATTTACATATACGAAACAAATAAAAATGATCACCGTAAAGGCGCAACTATGAAAGGTACAAACTTAGGCGAGTTTGAAGAATTAATCCTGCTGACGGTATGCGTGCTCTACGACAATGCCTACGGCGTGGCGATTAAAGAAGAAATCAACAAACAAACCGGGCGAGCACTTTCCATTAGCGCGGTGCATTCGGCACTGCACCGCTTGCAGGCCAAAGGTTACGTAGAATCGTGGATGGGTGGGGCAACCAACCTGCGCGGCGGGCGGCGGAAACGCTATTTTCGTATCACCAATGCCGGAAAGGAAGCGCTGGTAGAAATGCGCCGCACGCGGGAAAAAATGTGGAACCTCATCCCCAATATCACCTTCGAAGGCGGCACATCATGAAAAGCGCTTGCTCGAACATGGATCCACAACTACCGCCACGCGTTGCCGATGCATTTTTGGAATGGTATTGTGCACCGGAGTTTATCGAGGAGGTTCAGGGCGATTTATACGAGTTGTTCGATGCCCGTCTGGAAACTCGCGGAAAACAATTCGCGCGGTTTATCTACTTTTGGGACGTTATCCGCTTTTTCCGCCCGTATCTATTAAAAGGCAGAAAACCTGCCTACTCAAAAGCGAAGGGGCCAATCATGTTTAAAAATTATATGTTAGTGGCATTTCGAAATTTTCGCAAACATTTCGGTTACGCGTTTCTCAATATTGCCGGGCTGGCAATTGGTATTGCCGCCTGCATAATGATTTTGCTCTATATTCAGGATGATCTCAGTTACGACACCTACCATGAACACGCGCAGCAAATTTACCGCGTAACGGAAGAAAACATCGTGGAAGGCACGCCGACGGCTACCGCCAATGTTTATAGCGCCACCACCGTTGCGTTGCGCAACGAATTCCCGGAAATTCCCGATATCGTGCGCTTTTACCGCTACAACGCCTTAATCAGCGACGGCGATTTGAAGCAGTTTCAGGAAGAACGATTTTTCTTTGCCGACTCCACCGTTTTAGAAATGTTTTCCTGGCAAATGGTTATTGGTGATCCGAAAACCGCTTTGGATGAACCGAATTCTGTTGTTATCACGGAAGAAATGGCACGCAAGTATTTTCCCGATCCGGCATCTTTAAGCGGCTATCAAAACCCCATCGGAAAAACCCTGCGTTTCGAAAATCAATTCGATTTGAAAATTACTGGCGTGGCGGAAACCGTGCCGCACAACTCCCATTTTATCTTCGACTTTTTAGGATCGTTCTCGACGCTGAACAGTTTTAGCAGTTGGGCGGTGAACAATTGGTATTGGCCGCCGATGTACACCTATCTCAAATTACCGGAGAATACTTCCGCCGCCGAATTGGAGGCGCAACTCCCCGCTATGATCGGAAAATACCTCGGCGATTGGGCAAAGACCGAGCGAGTGCTACATTTGCAACCCCTCACCGGTATTCACCTAACATCCAACCTGGACAACGAGTTAGCGCCAAATAGCGATGAAAAATACATTTTTATATTTTCCGCAATAGCCTTTTTGATTCTGCTGATCGCCTGTATCAATTTTATGAACCTGTCCACCGCCCGCTCTGCCAATCGCGCCAGGGAAGTTGGTATGCGGCAGGTGATGGGCGCTTACCGCTGGCAGCTCATCAAACAGTTTTTGAGCGAGTCGTTTTTTGTCAGCTTTGTTGCTGCTGTGCTGGCAATTTTCCTGGTTAACCTGGCTCTTCCGGCGTTTAACGATATTTCCGGCAAATCGCTCGCCCTACAAGTTCAGGATATTACTTTCTATGCTCTCCTCATTAGTGGCATCATTCTCTTTGTCGGATTGCTTTCCGGTAGTTATCCGGCTTTTTATCTCTCTGCCTTTAAACCGGTACATACGCTAAAAGGTGGCCTGGCTCGCGGCGGCACTTCTGCTGCTGTGCTGCGCAAAGGGCTGGTAATTTTTCAATTTACGATTTCCATTGCGCTGATCATCGGAACATTTACAATTTATCACCAACTGGATTACATGCGTAACCTGCGATTGGGATTTGATAAGGAACATATCGTTTCCATTCCCCTGCGCGATTATACTACGGTATCCTCCATCGATCCGTTTAAAGATGTCTTGTTGCAAAATTCCAACATTCAAAGCGCGTCGATTTCCTACATCGTTCCCGGGATTAAAGTACCCGGTGAATATTCCATTTTGCCGGAAGGTAAAAACCCCGACGAAAGCTGGGAAATGTCGGTTGTCCCGGTTGATGAAGATTTTGTCAAAACATTTGGTTTGGAAATTGTTAATGGCCGCAATTTTTCAGAAGAACTCTCTACCGATTCCACCGGCATCATTTTGAATGAAGCGGCGGTACGAAAATTGGGATGGGAATCCGCCCTGGATAAACGCGTTCAAATCGGCGGCAAAAATCCTGATGGCGATTTCCGCAAACTCGCCGAAGGGCGCGTCGTTGGTTTGGTGAAGGATTTTAACATTAAATCGCTGCATCACGAAGTGGCGCCGCTGATGCTGGTGAATCGCGGCAACCGTAGAATTTCTCATTACAATTATTTTTCCGTACGAATAAATCCCGGCGATATTAGCGGTTCGCTGGCCTTTATCCGGGAAAAATGGAATGACTACGCCCCGCAGCGACCCTTCGAATACTTTTTTGTTGATGAAAAGCTCGATCGCCTTTACAAAGCGGAAGTGCAATTAGGGCAAATTTTCATCAGCTTTTCCCTGCTGGCGATTATCGTCGCCTGCCTCGGGTTATTCGGCCTCGCGGCGTTTGCGGCGGAGCAACGCACAAAAGAAATTAGCGTGCGTAAGGTGTTAGGCGCGTCGATCTCAAACATCGTGATGCTGTTATCGAAAGATTTTACTATCCTGGTGGGAATTTCGATTTTGGCAGCCGCTCCCCTGGCCTACTTTGCAATGGAACAATGGCTGCAAAATTTTGCCTATCATGCCGGGATCGGTTTTTTACCATTCCTTTTCGCCGGCGGATTAGCATTTGTAATCGCAATATTAACAGTTAGTTACCAGGCAATTAAAGCAGCTTTGACGAATCCGATAGACGCGCTGCGAAATGAATAACAGAGCATCAAGAGGAGTGTCAAGCTTCAGCTTGACAGCCCGGTCGATGCGTTGCGAAATGGATAAAGGAGTGTCAAGCTTCAGCTTGACAGCTATTAGCAAATGAATACTAAATCTAAAAATAGAATACCAAACTGCCAAACTGAAGTTTGGCACTCCGGTACCGGGATAGAAAAATGAACCAAACTATTTTTTTGTTTATTACTTTCATGTTTGCAGAACTAATGCTGGCGCCACATAGTGCTGCGCAAGAAACTGCTAACCGGCAAACCAC
>CAXHHS010000588.1:0-5088 GCA_964015645.1 uncultured bacterium | reverse complement strand
CATAATCGCCAACATACTTGTGCCAGCCTAACGTTGCGCCTGCTTCTATGGCAACCCGCGCTTTTATCTTTCTCGGCAAAACGGATTCTCTATAATCTTCATCCTGGCAGTCAAAAATTCGGTCGCTGGGCATCGATACTACCTGGGCGGAAACGCCTTTTTCTCGCAGTTGTTTTTCCGCAGCCAAAACCAACTGTAATTCAGATCCGGTGGCAATTAATAACACATCCGG
Organism: uncultured bacterium; assembly: GCA_964015645.1. Lineage (GTDB taxonomy): Bacteria > Calditrichota > Calditrichia > RBG-13-44-9 > J075 > CAXHHS01. The sequence goes on along the minus strand of CAXHHS010000588.1, from coordinate 4,856 downwards.
GGTTTGTTGCTTCACGATGGCATACGCACCCTTTGATGCACCGCTCGCTGCTGCAAGCTGTTCTGTCTCGCGATCAAAAACGGGCAGGGATTGGCGAGTTAAAACGAGTGCAGTTGGACCGCCTTTGTTTAACAATGCGGATTTCCAGGCTTCGACTGTTTCCGCAGCATCTCCCGGGCGAATAACGGTTAAATTCGGGATTGCCCGAAGCGCCGTTATATGCTCAATTGGTTGATGCGTCGGGCCGTCTTCACCCAGGCCAATCGAATCATGTGTAAAAACATAAATGATCTGTATTCCCATCAGTGCCGCTAAACGGATGCTGGGGCGCATATAATCGGAAAACACTAAAAATGTCCCGGCATACGGCACGACGCCGCCATGCAGCGCCATCCCGCTCATAATGGCAGCCATACCGTGTTCTCTAACGCCGTAGTGAATGTAGCGCCCGGAAAAATCGGCTTTATTAACAGCGATTTCGTTTTTCGGCAAGGTATTGTTGGAAGGGGTTAAATCCGCTGAACCGCCAATAAGCTGAGGGATTCGAGAGAAGATCGCATTCAAAACAGCCCCGGAAGCCTTGCGGGTGGCCATCGACGTGCCGGGCGAAAACTCCGGCAAATTGGCATCCCAACCATCCGGTAAATCGCCCTTTATCATTTGGCGGAACTCTGCGGCTAATTCCGGGAAATTTGCCTGGTAGCTTTCGAATAATGCTTTCCATTTTGCCTGGTTGGCTTCGCCGTTTTCCAGGGATTGGTGTTTAAATTCTGCCATCTCTTCCGGAACATAAAAATGGGCATCCTCCGCCCATCCCAAAGCTTCTTTGGTTAGACGAACTTCTTCCCTGCCCAATGCTTCCCCGTGTGCTTTTGATGTCCCGGCGCGATTCGGGCTGCCAAAACCGATTGTCGTTTTACAGGCAATAATTGAAGGGCGTGTGTTCTCTGCTTTTGCTGCATCCAGGGCATCTTCTACGGCGACCATATCATGCCCATCAATTTTTTGAGTGTGCCAACCATAGGCATCGAAGCGTTTTAAAACGTCTTCCGAAAAAGATAAATCCGTAGAACCATCGATGCTAATATTGTTGTCATCGTACAAAACGATGAGTTTACCCAACCCCAAGTGCCCCGCAAGGGCGCAGGATTCGTGCGAAACACCTTCCATCAAATCGCCATCGCTGGCAATTACATAGGTGTAATGATCGACAATATCATAATCGGGTCGATTAAACTTTTCTGCCAGCAGTTTTACCGCTAATGCCATTCCTACTGCATTGGAAATTCCCTGCCCAAGGGGGCCGGTCGTTGTTTCCACGCCCGGCGCATGGCCATATTCCGGATGCCCGGGAGTGCTGCTATTCCATTGGCGGAAATTTTGTAATTCTGACATCGGAAGGTCATAACCGCTGAGATGAAGGAGACTGTACAGCAACATACTGCCGTGCCCCGCAGATAAAACAAATCGATCCCGGTCCGGCCATTGCGGATCGCCAGGATTGTGTTTTAAGTGGCGAAACCACAGAACAATAGCGGCGTCTGCCATTCCCATCGGCATACCGGGGTGGCCGCAAGTTGCTTTTTCAACGCCATCTATAGCCAGTGTTCGGACAGTGTTTGCCGCTAATTTATATAGATCCAAATTCGATTCAACCAATGCCGGTAGCTCTTTTTGCAGCGTGTGTGTCAATTCTACATCTCCTTCATTTTGCCAGAATTATATTTCATCTAATTATATCTTCATTTTAAAATGGTTTTCTTTAGTGCCTCAAGGTCATCGATCACAAAATTCGGTTTTAGCGATCTCAGCAGTTCCTCAGGCCGAAAACCGAATGTAACGGCACAGGTTTGTATATCCGCATTTTGGCCGCCCAAAATATCGTTTTCACTATCGCCGATAATGATTGTTTGCAGCTTGTTCGATTTGTGGCGACGGATAATGTCTAAAATTCCTGCCGGATCCGGTTTTAAGGGATAGCCGGAATTGCCGCCAATAACTTCTTCAAAATAAGTTTCGATTTGCAGATGTTTTACCAGGGGCAGCGCATACTCTTGTGGCTTGTTGGTTAAGACCACTTTTTTCTTATGTGAAAAATATTCCAGGATTTCGTGAGTGCCAGGGTAAAGTGCCGTAAAGTCGCAAAGATGCTCTGAATAGTATTCTCTAAACAAATGCAACGCCTTTTCTAATAATGGAGGTTCGGGGTTTTCTAACGCACGTTTCAGAAATTTTTTAACACCATCGCCAATGAATTTGCGGACGGTTTGCAAATCCAGTTGCGCTTTCCCCAGGTTTTGCAGGGAATAGTTTACGGCGTTAGCTATGTCTTGCAACGTATCGGCAAGGGTTCCGTCCAAATCAAAAATTAGTAGGTCGATATTACGCGGCTGAATCGGGGTATGGCAGTGAATACAATGCTCCTCAATTAAATAACCGTTGAAATAGGCGGCTAATTTAATCTATATTCACAAAATTAGAAAATACTCTTTTAATATTTCTGGCGAGTGGCCACAATATAACCAGATGGGGGAATTATGAGCGGAAAGAATGGCCTTTTCTTAGTAATAATGGCATCCATTTTAGCAGCTTGCACAACAAAACACAATTTTGATACGCAATCTATTGAAACTGCCGTACGAGGCGTCATGAATGACCAGGTGAAAGCCTGGAACGAAGGAAATGTTGAAGCATACATGAACGGATATTACAAATCGGATTCTCTACGATTTGCATCCGGCGGTACTATAACATTGGGATGGCAATTTGTTTTAGACCGTTATAAAAAGCGGTATAGCAGCCGGGCGCTTATGGGCCAGCTTACATTCAGCGATTTGGATGTAACAATCGTCTCTCCCGATGCGGCAATTGCTTTCGGTAAATGGCAGTTGCAAAGAGAAAATGCGTCTCCCGGGGGATTATTTACACTCTTATTTCGAAAAACGGATCAAGGGTGGCGGATTGTTCACGATCATACATCCGCTGCGGTTGAAGAATAGTTTTATTTTATAAACGAGGTTTATTTGAAAATTCTTACAGCGTCACAGCTAAACGATTATCGAGAAAATGGCTTTTTGGTTTTGGGAGATTTTATAGATTCGAGAACGTGTGATATCTTGAAAAATCGAGCAATGGAGTTGGTAGAAGATTTTGATCCCTCGGCATCCATTTCGATTTTTACAACCAATGAAGATACGAGAATTAGCGACGATTACTTTCTGGCGTCCGGCGATAAAATCCGGTTTTTCTTTGAAGAAGAAGCATTCGATAACCAGGGCGTACTGCGCCAGCCAAAATCGCTTTCGATCAATAAAATTGGTCATGCGCTGCACGATTTGGATTCAATGTTTGCCGATTTTTCTCGCACCCCGATTTTGGCAGCAATTGCTGCTGATATCGGTTTTCAAAATCCGCTGTTAGCGCAGTCGATGTATATTTTCAAACAGCCAAATATTGGCGGGGAAGTGAATTGCCACCAGGATGCGACATTCCTCTATACCGAACCGCCAAGTGTTGTAGGATTTTGGTTTGCAATAGAAGACGCAACCATAGAAAATGGCTGTTTATGGGCATTGCCCGGTGGGCATACTGCAAATTTAAAATCCAGGTTTGTTCGAAAAGAAGGTGGGGGAACGCAATTGGTCGTGTTTGATGAATCGACAGTTGATGTCGATAAATTGGTTCCCCTGGAAGTTACCAGGGGAACGTTAATTCTATTACATGGATTATTGCCGCACCTTAGTAAAGTAAATCGTTCTAAAAAATCCCGCCACGCGTTTACGTTACATATTATCGAAGGGGATTACCATTATCCCGAAGACAATTGGCTGCAACGGCCCAAATATACGCCCTTCCGGGGATTTTGAGCATCATTTACCTAAAGCCTTAAACCGGCAGTAACGCGAATAATATTGTTCTTCGCTTTTGCCGGAATCATTGTCAGTCCCAGGGGAATTTCCGTATCAATAAAATCGCTAATACCGCGCTCATAATTGACATCCAGGGAAAATATTAGGAAGTCAATCCCAGCCCCGCCGACAACACCAAATACCTGGTCGTTAAAATCATCCTTCGTCACACTCACATTAAAGGGTTGGCCATTAAAAATGATTTCGAATTCATTCTCATTAACATCAGTAATCAAAAGGAGCGAACCGCCAGCATAAAGCCGCAAGTTAAACAAACCGGTGTTAATTAGACGATAGCCGATAAAAACCGGAATTTGGATCGCTCTTGCAATAACGTTGTCACTTGTTACATCCGAAAGATCAAGCTCTTCAATGTTTAGCTCGTTTCCAAGGGTATGCCAGTACACCCCGGGTTGAAAGTAAAAAGAGGAGCCAATTTGAATATTTCCACCAATGATAAAACCGGGAACCGTCGATGTTGATAGGTCTAAGGGGAAGTCTGCCGGTAAGCCTTCCAAATCAAAATCCGTTAAATTTGAAATATTAACGCCAGCTTGCAAATTCACTTTAAGCTGTGAATACGCTGAATTCGTTAAAAAAAATGCAATCAAAATAATAAAAATCTTTTTCATGTTGCCTCCTTTTAAGGGTCTGTAAATCAGCCTCCGTTTCGGTTACATGGAATTATACAAAATACATCGAAAAAACCCGACATTTATTTTTTTCATAACAGGAATTATGGCACAAAACACTCCGTATACACCAACTCCCGTTAATCAAACTGAAACCATCGGAAGGTAACATTGTTCCATCGAAAGAGTAGGTCGTAGATAAATAGGCAGTGGGCAACTCGGGTCTTTGCCGAATTGTCTATCGCCTATTTACCAAACCTTAGAAGCTGTTTTAAAAGTTTTTAGTGTGTAATGGTCAGTTCGGATAAATTTGTTG
>CAXHHS010000587.1:0-5096 GCA_964015645.1 uncultured bacterium | reverse complement strand
TACGCGATGCAATGGAGTCTCGTGGGCTCGGAGATGTGTATAAGAGACCGTCTCTTACGACCTACAAACTGGTTCCGGGGGAAGAATCGTTGATGAAAATTGAAAGTGTGTACGGATACAATCATGCGCTAAAAGTTGTAGAGGCTTCAATCCAGGATTATGATGAGGAGTTTGGGAAGTAGTATCTGGCTTAGAATTAAAAATAACCACCACATTTTTAGAACACGGATTAAACAGATGACGCGGATTTTCACAGATTTTTATTTTTATAAATATCTGTGAAAATCCGTCTAATCTATGTCATCAGTGTTCAATTCTAATTTTCAATCCCCACACAAATCTTACAAATTTCCCGCTCAAAGTTGGCGAGGTATAAATTTTTGCGTTCATCCCGCGTTTTAAACCACATATCCCGGATGGAATTTTTAGCAACATTATCGATCACGTTGCCTTCATCATAATCATTGCAGCAAATCAAATAATTACCACTGGCGCTAATCACCATTTTTAACGCCCAATTGCAACCGTTTTCAATCAAATATTGCTGGATTCGCGGGTCGTTAATTGCGATTAATCCGCCGCGGTTAAACTTAGCGGTTTCCTCGCTTTTGATGTCGTTAAGCCGCAGGTAACTTTCCAATGATTTGGATTTTGCATAATCCATCAATGCCGTCAGGTGTTTTTTCGGTGTATCATCGTGAATGGAGACCTCAAAACGGTCGATAATTTTCAATTCTTCCACCCACTCGCGGAACAAATCGATTTTTAGCAAATCGCCGTTGGTTAAAACCTTTGTGTAGACGTTATCTTTCAGTGTGCCTTTTGCGATTTGCAGAAAATCCTTCAACCGTTTATCGATAAGGGGTTCGTTAAAAAAATGCGGCATTATCGTACCGCGCCAATTTATCGCTTTCAGCTCATCGACAATCTTTTGAAACATTTCCAGGCTCATTTGCTGGCGCGGTCGCGGTCGCAACGATACCGGGCAGTAAACACATTTCCGGTTGCAGCGGCTGTCAAGCTCAAGTTCGATTGCCGCCGGTAATCTATTTTTGTAATAGAATTCCCATTTAAGAAACCTGAGAAATTTTGATGTTTTTAGCTGCGCTTTTATATTTTGAATGCTCGTTTGCATCAGGGTCTTCCTTAAAACTCATTCAACTCGACGCATAATATAGAGCAACGAAGCAGCCAGGTAAACCGGTAGATAATTTTTATTTTGATTTTGCAGAAGCAAGGATTGTCGCTTTTCAATTCACATTTTCAATTTCTTGTATAAGACTTTCAATTTCCGGAATAAGAAGATTGTAATGCCCCTGGGCTTGCAGCGTTTTGAGCAGCGGCTGTAAAATTTCCAATGCCGCCGTCTTATTGTTTTGAGCAGCCTCAAGCCGGCCTCTAATGAGGTTGAAAATGCGGGTTTTAAACTCCGGAAAATCAATATCTTGGGTTAAAAAATTTAAGGTTGCCAAATGCTCCTTCGGCGTTAGATAATCTTGAATCGCCTTCCATCTTGCTGATTTCCAGTTTCTTTCATAAAGTTGGAGGATTCGAATTCTCGTTCTTTGGTCTATGGATTCGTTGTTTTGGCACATCTCATTTGCGAACTGCAAAAGGGCTTTATCAAATTCGGGATCATTTCGATTTAATAATGCCCACAGGTGAAGATGTCTAACCTCGGATTTCACCTGCGCGCCTGCATTTACAGTGGCGATGTTAAAATTTTCCACCGCATTCTCTAATTCCCCGCCGGTGAAGAGTTTCCAGAAGCCGTACATCGCATGGGCGTAGGCGTTGCGTTCATCAACGGAAATCGCCCATTCAAAATATTCTTTCGCTTGTTCTCGCGGCGCTCGCCCCTCACGAGATTTAAGATAAGACGCCCATCCCAAATGGGCAATCAAATCGGCGGCACGTTTGCCTTCGGAAAGCGCCACGCCGCGATATAGTACCGGAAAAAGTTGCTCTGCAATATCGGTAAATGTTTCCTCTCCGCCCATAACGCGGATATTTCGCAGCCATTGCAGCGCCAATTCCACTCGCTCGTTCCGGGCAGCAGAATTGCCGGGATCTAATTCTAACGCCTCCTGATAACTCTGCCAGGAGGCGGCATATTCTTTTTGCTCGCGCTGCAAATTACCAATCTTAACCAATTCCGCCACGGCTTCTTGTTCTCTCCTGAAATTATCGTAAAGATCGTTTACGCGAACCATTGTCATCAGCAGCGACAACACAGCGGAAATTCCTCCCACCCATTTCAGAAACGTGCCAACGGATTTCCACTTGCTTCGTTTTTGGGAACTCTGGCAATGCTGGCAAACGCCGGCTTCGGGATGGATTGGACTTTTGCAAGCCACGCAAAGTTTTTGATTGGATTCCTGCATATTTTGATATGATTAAAGTTCGTATTCGAGCGTTACCGCGTATTCTGCTTGATGGCCGGCTTTAAAATATACTTCGCCACGAATGCCAGCCAATTCACCGCTGCCGGAGCCTTCTGCAATTGACCAGGTGGAATCCACAACACCATCCTTAAATTTGCCGCGATGCTCAAACACAAAACTCCCGGATTTTCCGTTAAGAACACAAGTCACCACCTCATAGCCTGTAAAACTTGCGGAGCCTTCCGGCTTGTAAGCCATCAAATATTCGACAATGCCGTCTCCTTGCAGTTCTCCTTCGTAAGATTTTGTAATGTGAGCGCGCCGAAGCCCTCCCCCGCCGGTTAATTCGGAAATGCTTTCTTCTTCCCATTTGGTGATTTTAAAGGTAGTGTTTGCTTTTGATAACATATGAGCCTTCCAAGAAACTATTGAAATATAATTTTACGATTTTATTAATCATTTGATTTTAAAGGAGTTACATCCGCACTATTTCAAACTTATGCAGTTTATTTACCCAAATAATGCCGCATATAAAACCGCCACATCACCATAAAATCAATCCCGGAATATTCAAAGCGAACTTGCGGCTCGCTATTTGGCCAGCTTTCCGGATCGCGCTGCCAGAGAACATCCTGGTGGGCGATGGGTTCCTCGTCGTTAGGTAAATGGGTTTGCGGAAATGCGGCTAAAATTTCTTCCACTGCGGAGCGATGTTTTTGTTTGCCAGCAATGAGATCGCAAATCATCAAAAAATAAGGATTGCGTTTTTCGATAGTGGCGAAAGTTTTAACGGAGAGTTTCAACAAGCCGCGGGAAATACTGCCTTTTACGAGCAAATGATACATTAAATACTGCGCGGCAAACATAAAGAGATTAAAATACTTGCCCTTAATAAATAGTTTGCGGAAAAGCGTATAGGCTGGCAAACCAAGCAACGCCAGATAGTATAATAGGGTTGTTTTTCCATCCATCGCGGCAACAATCGGTTTTAGCTCCAATAAATTACCGTGTCGAGTATTGCAATCGCTGCTGCCGGTGGTTTCCTGGCAAATATCGGGATGTTCTCTCAGGCGAAATTTATTTGCCTTCAAATTGATCACAATTTCATCAAGCGTTTCCTTCAGCAGGGTGTTATTGGGAAAGGCTTCCCCAGCATAAACTAATGCCAGCACAAGTTGAAAATAGGGGTCTTTCGATGTTTTGAAGGTATTCGGATAACGCGGATACATTCCGGGTAAATATTTGTGCTGATTTAACTTTTCCAGGATGGCAGTAAATTCCGCCTCATTTTTTTCCAACGCTAATGCGGTGAGATAAATGCCGGTGTAAAATAGTGAATCGCCGATGCCATATTCGGCAAATGCTTCCTGCTTAATATCCCAATTCAACACCCAGGTTTCCGCATCCAGGTGGCGTTCTTTTAACCAGGTTTTATATTGTTGATACTGCTGCTCCAGCGCCTCGATCTCAACCCCCGTTTTTTCGATGCCAACGGCCATTTTTCCTCTCCGATTTAAAATAGCCACAGAGGGCACAGAGCATATTGAGTTGTTATTTATGAACTTAAAGTCTTTATGACCTCTGTGCACTCTGTGGCAAAATAATCCGGCACAGATTTAATTATAGCTCGAATTTCTTTTTAAATGTAGTTGAAGAGCCTTTTAAACCAGGTTCTAAATTTGAAATTTTTTTAACGCTTCATCAGTCGTATCGTAAAACTCATACAATTGGGTATAGCCGACCCAATCAAAAATTTTGTAAACGCGCTGCGAGGTTTGGGTGATTTTAATATCGCCTTCTTGATCGCGAATGTCATCTACAAATTTCAGAAACACATTGAGACCGGCGGAGCTGAGATATTCAAGCTCCTTCATACTGACAATAATTTTGCAGCGATTTTCTTGCACTAACAACCGGATGGCGTTTTCGAAATCCGGCGCAGTGTGGGCGTCTAATTCGCCGTTCAGATTTAAAATTGATATATCCACTCGATCTTCACGAATGACTTCAAACTTAGCCATGAATACCCCGGTAGATTTTTGGTTGAGGAGAGTTTAGTAAAAAAGATGGTGATAATCAATTGGTTTTTATGTGCTGTAAACGCTATTTGTTGCACACAACCACCTCTGATCATTATTCTGCTTTGCAAGCAGAATAATGATCTGTCTCCTCCTTTGTAAGGAGGAGAATTTTTTATCGCTGCTCTACTCATTACACAGCTCCGGCTGTGTAACACAAATCGGGAAGCTCCGCTTCCAGTCTTTCTTCGCCAATTTTAAAAGATCGCGTGATAATACTATATCGCCGATAAAAAATTTACTTATTTCAGCAACGCCATCTTCTTAACTTCCACATAATTGGCCGCTTTCAATTGGTAGAGGTAGATTCCGCTGGCAACCTTCACACCAACATCATCAGTGGCATCCCATTGCACGGAATGCACCCCGGCATCGCGGTTTTCACTCACCAGCGTCTTCACCAGTCGCCCGGCAGTATCAAAAACTTTCAACTCAACAAATCCGAAATCCGAAATCGCAAATCCGATATTGGTAACGGGATTAAAAGGGTTGGGGTAGTTTTGTTTAAGCTCGAATATTTGTGGAACCGCCGGAAAATCGCTTTCATCAACGCCCACGGTGGGAAGTTCGATAGCGGCAGTCCCTGTCTCTTATACACATCTGACGCTGCCGACGAGCTTCTTGGTGGAGATCT
>CAXHHS010000586.1:0-5101 GCA_964015645.1 uncultured bacterium | reverse complement strand
ATGGCGGAACGCGCTTAAAGCCGGTACCCTTCGACTCCGCTCAGGGTGACTTCTGTGCGCATTGTCGCTTAACTCAATGACATTGACTGCATATTCTCAGTACAACTCCCCAAACCAATCATAATACGCTTTCGCGGCTGCCACACCGACATATCGCCAGTGATTGGCTTCCCCGGAAGTTGGGGTGCGATAGTAGGATAAAATAAACCCGTAGCGGTGAGCGTTTTTCTTTAACCAGCGGAAATTGCTATTTCCCCACCAGACATCCGCCAAATCCACCGCGGTTCCCAGGTGGTGCTCGGAATACCCGGGCGAAATCGCTTTGCCGGGAAATTGTCTTTTCACCTGTTTTTGATGATCATAATCACGATAGGCGCTGCAAATAGAGAGTTTGATATGATCCTGGCGGGCGGCGGCTTGCATTGCTTCAAATTGGGATAGCGCTTCCCGGTGCAAATACATTGTCGTGTATTGTTGAGAAGCGTTAGCGGTGCAGCCCACACCGGTCATCGATTCCAAATCGAGCCGGAAGTTTCGTACGACAAAGCCGTCTGATGTCAGAAATTGATTTTTCCCTCCGATGGGGAAACCGAATTTATCATTTAACTTAGGAGGGTTGCCGCGATAGCCGCTGTAATAGTTTTTGAGGCAACCGCTTAAAATAAATAATGCGCAAAAAATAAGCGCAAAACGAAACCCCTTCATTGAAAATCCCTACTCTTATTCTTGAGAATTATTAAAGTAATTGGCAGCCCGATTTTTTGCAACCATTGATTCTTAAAGTAAATTCCCGGATATTCTTATCAACTCATAAAGATATTTTATGGAGAATTTTTATGTGTTTTTCACTCTCATCAAAAATACTGACGAATACGATTATTATCCTGGCACTCTCCGGTTGTTTTTGTTTCGCTGGCGATCTTGAAGCCAGCGATGAAAATAAAAAGACATCTGAAAACTTACTCTATGTCAATCCCGCTTCGCATGACTTTTCACAAAACCCTGAATTATTGGAACGCATTCTCTCCGGCCCGCACGGGTATTTTCGATTTATCAACATTCCGTTTAGCCAGGCGGTTTGCCGGCGGTTTGATGATTTGTTAGCCGGTGCGCCATCGCTCAATCTCCATGGCGATGCCCACATCGAACAATACGCAATTACCGACATTGGCCGTGGTGTAACGGATTTCGATGATTCCTCTACCGGCCCCGGCATTATCGATTTAATGCGTTTCGGTGTTTCGGTGCATTTGGCTTGCCAGGCAAACGGCTGGCAGAGTAAATCCACTAAAATGTTCGACAAATTTTTGTCCGGCTACCGCTCCGCAATGAAAAAACCGAAGCTCAATCCGGAAGAACCGGGCTTTGCAAAACAAATCCGCGCTAAATTTACAATTGATCGCGAATCGTATTTTAAATGGGTCGCATCCATTATGCAGCCAATTCCGCAAAGCGAGCAGGATTCTTTAATTACGGCTATAAAACCGTACATCGAGACGAAGCTGGCGGAGGATTCCAGTTTGGAGCCGCCTTATTTTCGAATCGAATCCTGCGGTTATTTAAAAATGGGAATCGGCAGCGCATTGGATAAAAAATACCTGGTACGGATTCGTGGAAAATCGGATGACCCGATGGATGATGTCGTGCTGGAATTTAAAGAAGTGCGCGACCTCAGCGGCATCGATTGCATCAACAGCGGCCAGGGCCAAGACCCATTTCGGATTTTATTAGGGCAAACGCGAATCGCCTACCAGCCGTTTCTCCACCTGGGCTATTTTCGATTTAAAGGTCGCAATTTCTGGGTGCATTCCTGGGTGGATAATTACAAGGAGGTGAATATTTACAAATCGTTTTCATCCCCGGAGGCATTGGCGGAGGTTGTGTATGATATTGGCGTTCAATTAGGAAAAGGGCACGTTAAACATATCGCCTCACCGCTGGATTTGCAGCTTCGCAGGGCGCAGCTAAGATTGCTGAATGCGCATGAAGCCGACATAAAAATCGCCTGCCGGGAGTTAACGCAAAAAACCGTTGAGGCCTGGAAGCGGTTTTCCGAAACGGTAAGCAGGATTGAAGATTGACAATTGAATATTGAAGATTATATCAAGTGCAACGGGTATAAATAAAAAGCGCCGATTTCAAATGAAATCGACGCCTGGGCTTTGGGGAGGATGAGAAAAACTTGATCGAAATTTAAAACGCGATGACTTCCAGCGATTTAAATTTTACCGGGCTGCCATTATAGGTTGCCGGGCGAAAGCGAAATTTTTTAAAAGAATTTAGCGCGATGGTATTTATCTGGTCATCATCAGCGACGGAGAGCAATTCAACTTGTTCGACGTTGCCATCCACATCGACCACACATTCAGCTAAAATCATAGTCATTTCCTTGGGATTGACTTCCGGCGGCAGTTTCGGTTTTTCTTTGTAGATGTACTTTTTCTTCCCGCCGTCAACCAACGTCTCTTCTACAACTTTGGCATCAAGGGCAATAACATCAAAAATCTCGTTATCATTTGCCGCGCTTAAATCAATGCTTAAATCCAAATTACCTCTTTGGGCAGCGAGAGAAGCATTTACTTCTTTCACTTCCGCTAATTTAGCAATCAGCTCTGCTTCGGCATCTTCTCGCTGGCGGGCAATCTCTTTTAATCGCAGGCGTTCTTCCTGTATCTGCTTTTTCAGTTGGGCTTTTTCCCGTCGCAATTTTCTGATGGTCGATTGTTGGGCAGCGAGCATGTTCAATTTCTTTAATTTCTCGTCGAGTTTTTGAAGTTCCAGCGTGCGGTTTATTTCTGTCGCAACTGCTGCGTCATCCGGGCGAACAGATAATACATTGCGATAATATGTTAGCGTCTCTTTGTAATGGTCTGTTTCAAACGCTTTTTCTGCCAGCACAATATAATGCTCCACAACTCGATCCTGTAACTCCTTTGCTGCCGGAAAACCCGGTTCCAATGCCAGCAATTCTGAAATATAGGTAATCGTATTATCGCCTTCCGGCAGCATGTAACGCTGCTGGTTAAACGCAAGCGTGGCGTTTTCCATCAACTGTTGTACCCGGGCATGTTTTTCATCCAACGCCTGTTTAATTGATTTTATCGCTTCAATACGTTGATCTACCAATGCGGCGGCATCCTGGGGATAATTCTGTTTGTATTGCTGAAATGCCTGCAATGCGGCATCATACTGGGCGGCGATAAAAAATGCTTCGGCAGCCTCCATTTGGGAGGAACGATCAAAGCCGCTATAAGAAAAGGAAAAAAAGGTAACGCAACCGGCAATCAATAATAGAAACGTTCCGCCGGTTAACAACCAGGGATGCCTTCCTTTCGGTGGTTTTTCATTAGCGGGCATTTCCGGGAGGGAAATTTCGCCGGTATTTTCCGGTTCTGTTTTTGCGTTTTGCGGCTCCGTTTGTGACGGCGGTAATTCAATTGCTGTTATGGGTAATTCTGTTTTAGGAGGTGGTTGCGGTGTTTCGGAAGATTGCTCTGCTTGAGCCGCTTCGGTATTATTCTCAAACAGTGTTTGCACCGGCGTTTCCGGTAAATCTTCTTCTGGCAACAGCGGCGAAGGCGCTTTCTCGAACGCTTGATGAACATCATCAGCAATGAATTGCTCGATTTCCTCCGGTTGCTCGCCTTCCACCGGCATTACGTGATCGGCAAGATAAGTGGTATAAAAATCGGTATCGGGGTTAAATGCTCTATCGGTTGGGAGCGTATTATTTCCTTGATTTTTTGGGGATGCCGCTGACGTTTCGGTCGCAATATGCCTGGGATAAGAAAACCGTTTATCCGTTTGCGGTGTTTGCTTCGGCGGCAATAACGATTTGTGATTGGATGGCTCCAGCACCACCGTCCATTCAATGCCATGAATCGGGCAAATTTTCGATAATAGATTCCGCTCGCATCGCCGGCAGTAAAATCTTTTGGGAGACTTCTTTTTCTTCCCATTCAACAATTTGGATTTTAGCATTGTAAGTTCCTTTTCTTCCTAAAATTTTTTACATCCTTGAAATTAGTTCTCTGAATTCCGTGAAAAAAATTTACACAATTTTAGGGTAAAAAAGTGCAGCGGCCGGTTGGCATTATCAATCGTAAGCCCGGAATAACACATATTTGTCAAAGAATAATACACTATAACCAACTCCCTTATACACTCTGGCGCAATGGTTTAGCAAATAGCGTTCCACTTAGGCGATTCCAAAAAATTAAATATCCGAAAGCACTCTCTAAATGTAGTAAACACAACAAATTTTTGAGCTAATAAAAACAGGCGAAAGCCTTATAAAAAATAACCCGAATTGGGTATGGTAAACGATTTCAGCAGTTTCTATACTGATAATGTTTGCATCGCAAACAATTCGGATGTAAATTGCGCCGCTTCAAAACTCAAATATCGCAGTAACCTGCTGCATTTTTCATTTTTACCGCTCTTTAAGATGGCACATTTTTTTCTCTACAAAATCTCACACTTATTTTCATAATATTTCTTGGGAAGGAGGTATTAGAAAAATTTCGTTAAAGATACAATCCAAATAATTCACTTCTAAAATTTACTCACCATTTACCGGAGGTACTAATGAAACAAATTCAGTACGCATCCATTTTTATTCTTTTGTTTATGATGTTATCAACGCCTTTAATAATGGCAAAAGAGATAAATGCCACAATGCGAGGGAAAGCGCTGGCAAAAAAATCTTCTGCAAAAGCCCCGGCAAAAATTTCCAGCGCAGCAGTTAAGTGGGAAGAAACATTCGAAAGCCCCGCCCCCCCGGATGACTGGTTGATCATTGATGCCGATGGCAGCAACAGCGCCTTTGCGTACGCAGAATTAATCTCCTTTACAAGTGGAGATACGGTTCGACCGCAAGCGGGCGCTAACTTTTGGTTTAGCAGTTGGCAAAGAGCAAATAGCAGCGGTTTAATCGATGAATGGCTAATTTCTCCCCAAATCCCCACCGCAATTGAAAGCGGCGACAGCTTACATTTTTATGCTGGCGCAATTGACCAGGGATTTGACGACTCTTTAAAAGTGTGGGTCTCGACCACCGATAACAATCCGGTAAACTTTACAGAAATCGCTTATTTTAAAG
>CAXHHS010000585.1:0-5107 GCA_964015645.1 uncultured bacterium | reverse complement strand
TGTAATTCAATATCGCTGGTAGGTAGGGGAAGTTGTTCGGCGCCGTCGCGTTCTTCAATTGTTACTGCAAAATCCGTTATGTCACCGGTAATGTTGGCGATTTCATAAACTAAATTGCCATCTTCATCTACTTGCCAAACGCCGGCGTTTATCGGCTGCGGGCCTTGTAATTTCCAGAGCAAATAAACTTTTCCGGTTGGAGGCGTTTTTAGGTCGGAGCCGATAAAAACGGCTTTGTTTTGATTGGGTGCAATTACCACTTTTACATTGGCTTGCTTCAGATTCTCACCGACTCGATTTAACGCCAGTATTATATTTTCATATTTTTGCACTAAATCAATTAGATATTCTTTTTCTTGTGCTGTTTTTTGAAGGCTATCGATTTCTGCTTGCATTTCCGCGATTTGAATTTCTTTTTCTGTTATGATTTGATTTTTATTGCTGGCAAAATACCAAAATGTTCCTGCCAGCAGCAAAACGGATGCAATCGTAATTGCCCAACTCATTCGCTTCCAGCGTAAAACCAGTTTTTCCAGGTTCTCAATGATGGAAGTTTCGACTTTCTCCATCGTGCCTGGGCTTTCGGCACTCGCTTCACTACTTTCTGCAACGACGCTGGCCAGAATACTTTCTTTCAAATGAGCTGGCGGCGCAACAGGATGTGCCGAGTAGGGGAGGAGGGAGGCGGTTTCCTGCATCTCGGTATAAAACTGCCTGGTCAAAGGATCACCGCTTTGCAGCAGTTCTTCAAAAGCAGTTTTATCCTCGCCATCCAATGCGCCCAAACAATAGGCAGCGGCTAACTCTTTTAATTTTTCTCTATCCATAACATTTGGATATTTTTTTGCTACGAAGGCACAAAGTTACACAAAACAACTTTGAAATCAAGCCTTGTGTACCTTAGTATCTTGGTGACTTAGTGGCAATAAATCCTATTGCTCCCATTTATTTACAATCAAATCTCTCAACTTTTGCATCCCTAATCTTATACGTGTTTTAATAGTACCCAAAGGCAAATTCAGCTCACTGGCAATTTCCGATTGGGAAAATCCTTTGAAATATGCCAATTCAATCGGTTCGCGCTGTTCCGGTGGCAGGATTTCCATTGCCCGGCGAACTGCAGTTTGCAGTTCCGATAAACCGGCTTTTTCCAGCGGGTTTGCGGCACTTTCGTCGGAAACGGTTTGCACTAATTCTTCGGTAAGAACTGCCGAGCGGCTGCGGTTTTTATTTAAGCGGCGCAAGGCATCGATGCAGCGGTTGCGACATAGAATCATCATCCAGGCGATTGGTGTGCCTTTGCTGCGGTCGTAAGTGCCGGCCTTTTTCCAAATGTTCACAAACACATCTTGAATAACGTCATCCGCCAGTGTTTGGTTTTGCAAAATCTTAAGCGCAAGCCCGTAAAGCTGCGAAGAGTAGCGGTCGTAAATGACTGAAAATGCCTGGCGTTGCCCGTTTGCAATTTCCTTAAAAAGGTCTTCATCCGGCAACACAGAAAAAAAATTTTCCGTTTTGTCGGCCATTAATCCTCTCTGCCTTCTGCGATCAATTGCCTGGCGCTTTGTATTACATTTTCTGTCAGGTGTTCGCCAGCCATCAGGCGGGCAACGGCTTCCACACGCTGATCTTCGCCAAGTGGAATAATCTGTGTAAATGTGCGGCCATTTTCAACGTATTTTTCGACAGAAAAATGTGCTTCGCCGTAGGAAGCAATTTGCGCAAGATGAGTAATGCAAAGAATCTGGTGGCTTTTGCTGAGGCTGTGAATACTGCGCCCCACCGATTGTGCAATCCGCCCGGAAACGCCCATATCAATTTCGTCGAAAATCAGCACCGGCACTTCATCGATTTCTGCCAGAATACTTTTTAAGGCCAGCATGATACGGGAAATTTCGCCACCGGAGGCGATCCGGTTTAATGGTTTAAAATCTTCCCCGGGATTGGGAGAGATATAAAATTCCATTTGATCGACGCCCAGTTCATCAGCATAGTACGTTCTGCCATCTTCGGTAAAAATTCCATTGGCGTCTTCTAATTTTTCGATCCAAACTTTAAACCGAATCGTAGGCATTCCTAACAATTGCAGTTGCTCTTGAACCAGGGATTCCATTTTTCGCGCAACATCTTTTCGGCGATTGGATAATTCCACTACCGCTTGTTGATAAACGGAAAGCGCTGTGGAATATTGCTCGTTTAATTTAGCAATTTCAAATTCAAAATTTTCCGAAAGTACCAGCGATTCTTTCAACTCAGCCTGGTATTCGAGAATTTCTTCAATGGTTGCGCCATATTTTTTCTTTAACCGGGATATTAAATCCAGGCGAGATTCCAATTCTTCTAATCGCTGCGGGTCAAATTCCAACTGGTTACGAAATTCTTCGATGCTGCGAGCGGTTTCTTCTAACACAATTTTTGCCGAAGCAAACTCATCATATAATTTCTTTAGATCGCCGGCATATTGAGTTAGCTGGGTAAACTGCTGATCGATTAAACCGATGCCTTGCAGCACATTTTGCTCATCGCCTTCAAATAAATTGTGGAGATTCTCCGAATACTCGAACAGCTTTTCCATATTTGCCAGGCGTTTTTGCTCCTCTTTTAAGCGGTCTTCCTCACCCGGCGTTAAGGCAGCTTTTTCGATTTCTTCATACTGAAATTGAAACAATTCTTGCTTTTCGCTTAACTCACGCTGCTTTCGTTGCAGATCACTCAGTGATTTTTCAACGGATTTAACGGTGGAAAACGCTTCCGCGACTGCCTCCAGGTACGGCGCGAGCTGACCAAGTGCGTCGATAAAGCGGCGATGAGTTTCTTTGCGAAGTAAACTTTGATGTTCATGCTGGCCATGAATATCCAACAGTAAATCTCCGGCTTCCGCCAGGGTTGCCATTGTAACCGGCGTATCATTTATAAATGCTCGCGAGCTGCTTTTAAGGGAAATATCGCGACGGAGAAATAACTCATCTTGCACCGCAAGCCCTTTTTTCTGCAACAGATTTTTTACCTGCGGCAGAGAAGATATATTGAAAATCGCCTCGACATGGGCGCTTTCAAAGCCGGTTCTTACGACTTCGGAAAACGTGCGACCGCCTAACACCGCAGCAATCGCACCGACTAAAATCGATTTACCGGCACCGGTTTCCCCGGTTAAAATATTTAAATGTGGGCGAAAATTGATTTGCAGATTTTCTGCCAATGCCCAGTTGCGAATATGAAGCGATTTTAACATGATCCTCTAAGCCGTTTTTGAAGCCGGTTAATTTAATGCAAGAAACATTACAAATTCAAAAGGTTTTTTATTGGATGGAATGGAATTCGGTTTTAAATTCTGCGCGAAATGATTTAGGATTGCTTGAATGACCAAAGAAGAAATCTATAAATTAACTCATTTAGTAACCTGCGCTGGCTGAGCGTCCAAAGTCGGTCCGGGTGACCTGAGTGAAATTTTGCAGCATTTACCGCCGCTGCCGAACCCCGATGTATTGGTGGGGTTTGATACGCGCGATGACGCCGGCGTGTACCGCATTCGAGAAGATTTGGCAATGATCCAAACGGTGGATTTTTTTACCCCGATTGTTGACGACCCTTACGATTACGGCCAAATCGCCGCGGCCAATGCGTTGAGCGACATTTACGCCATGGGTGGAACGCCATCTACGGCGTTAAATATCCTGGGCGTTCCATTAGATGTGGTTGATAAAAAAGCGATTTCGCAAATCGTTCTCGGCGGCTATGAAAAGGCGAAAGAAGCTGGCGTTGCCATTTTGGGCGGGCATTCCATCAAAGATCCTGAGCTTAAATTCGGAATGGCGGTTACCGGGTTTGTTGCGCCTGATGAAGTCGTTAAAAACAGCACTGCCCAACCCGGTGATGCGCTGGTTTTGACCAAACCATTGGGAACCGGAATTTTAACCACCGCGCTAAAAAAAGAACAATTACCGGATGACCTTTTACAAACAATCACAGCTGTAATGAAGCAGCTTAACAAAGCTGCCTCGGAAGCAATGAAAAAATACCAGCCGCACGCCTGCACGGATGTTACCGGTTACGGGCTTGCCGGGCATTTGTACGAAATGACTGAAGGCAGCGGCCTTTCTGCCCGAATTAAGACTAAACAGTTGCCGTTATTCCCCGATGTGGTTGAGCTTGCAAAATCCGGTAATATGCCCGGCGGGTTAAAAACCAATCGCACCTATTTAAAGGATAATATTTCGATTGCGAAGGATGTCGATGATATACTCGTAAACATCATTCACGACCCGCAAACCTCCGGTGGTTTGCTAATCGCATTCCCCAATGATAAAGCGGATGCTTTTGTAAGAGATTTACAAGAGAATTCGGGTATAGAAGCAGTGATTATCGGGCAATTTATCAGTAAAGGTGAATCTTCAATTTATATCGTTTAACAATCTTTTATTGAAAACAGGAAAAACCTATCATCGCAAAAACAACTGCTATTGCTCACGCAAATATTGCGCTTGTAAAATATTGGGGAAAAAGAGATGCCAAATTGAACCTTCCGGCAGTCGGTTCAATTTCGATGACCTTGAAAGAGCTTCATACCAAAACATCCGTGCAGTTTCGCGATAGTCTATCGAAAGATGCGCTGCAATTGAATGGTCAGCAGGCGGATGCTAAACAGGCCAATCGCGTTAGTAAGTTCCTCGATTTAATTCGCCGTAAGGCCGAAATATCTGTCTTTGCCGAAATTATCAGCGAGAATAATTTCCCCACCGGCGCCGGATTAGCCTCTTCCGCTTCCGGGTTTGCTGCGTTAACCGTTGCAGCTACAACAGCCGCCGGTTTGGAACTGGCGCCTGCGGAATTGAGTGAAATTGCCCGGCAGGGTTCCGGTTCTGCTGCCCGTTCCATTTTTGGCGGTTTTGTAGAGATGAAAACCGGCAATCTTACCGATGGCTCGGATGCGATTGCCACCCAACTCTTCGATGAAACATACTGGCCGCTGGAAATGCTAATCTGTATTACATCGGAAACCGAAAAACCAGTTGGTTCTACGGAAGGCATGGTTCGTACGGCAACAACATCGCCGTTTTATAACTGTCTCTTATACACATCTGACGCTGCCGACGAGCTTCTTGGTGTA
>CAXHHS010000584.1:0-5111 GCA_964015645.1 uncultured bacterium | reverse complement strand
CACCAAGAAGCTCGTCGGCAGCGTCAGATGTGTATAAGAGACAGGGATAAATCTCCGGTAAAAATAAACACCGGGCTAACGGATTTATCAAACTCTGGAGAACCGTTGATTGCCGGGGTGAATTCGTTTGGCATGTCCGGAGCGAATGCGCACATTGTATTGCAAGAAGTGAATGAGACAGCACGCGGAGAGAAAAGCGTGAAGCGTAAAGCGTGGAGCGTGAAGGGGGAAGAAGCGAAAGCGAATTCAGCATTTTTACTGCCGCTGTCTGCGCATAGCGCGGAGGCGCTGAAGGCGCGGGCAATGTCGTTTCGGCATTTTTTGAATGATGCAAAAGAGCAGGAAGCTATTGACTTAGCAAATATTTGTTATACCGCCAGCGCTCGCAGCACACATTTGCAGTACCGGGCAGCAATTGCCGGAAGCGATGTTAGCGAGTTATTGGCAGGATTGGATGCTTTTGTCAAAAATGAAGCGCATCCGAACCTTGCAAACGGTGTTCTACTTAACGAACAACAACCCAAGATAGCCTTCGTTTTTCCCGGCCAGGGATCGCAATGGCCGGGTATGGCACAACAGTTATTTAAAACATCGGCGGTATTTAAGGAAAGCATAATGCGTTGCGAGAAGGCCATCGCTAAATACGCCGATTGGTCGCTCACCGAACAGTTAATGGCGGATGAAAACCATTCCCGCCTGAATGAGATCGATGTTATCCAGCCGGCCTTGTTTTCCATACAAGTATCCCTGGCAAAGATGTGGCAACAGTGGGGAATTTCCCCGGATGCCGTTGCCGGCCACAGCATGGGTGAGGTGGCAGCAGCACATATTGCCGGGGCGCTCTCTTTGGATAACGCTGCCCGGATCATTTGCCGGCGCAGCCAACTACTAAAACACATTAGCGGGAAAGGGCTGATGGCCTCGGTGGAACTTTCCCTGGATGAGGCCGCGGCAGCAGTGCAGAATTACCGGGATCGCATCTCTATCGCCGTGAGCAACAACTCCCGCACGACGGTGCTTTCCGGTGATGCTGCCGCGCTTCGGGAGTTGGTTGAGAAATTGACCAATGAAGATGTCTATTGCAAATTTATTAAAGTAGATGTGGCTTCCCACAGCCCGCAAATGGATCCGCTTTTGGATGAATTATTGCAACAAATTGAGGGATTGCAGCCGCAACCATGCAACATTCCCACTTGCTCCACTGTTCGGGGAGGCATGATCGATGGCGAGCAACTCAACGAACAATATTGGGCGGATAACCTTCGCCAGCCAGTGTTATTTACCACGGCACTGCACCAACTTGTAGAAGAAGATCATACCGTTTTTATTGAAATCAGCCCGCATCCCATTCTCCTGCCAGCCATTCGCGAGGAGTTCTCGGAATCGAACCGGGAGGTGATCGCGATACCATCCCTGCATCGGGAGGAAGATGAGCGGCTTTCGATGCTGGCGTCTTTTGGCCGGTTATACGCAACCGGTTACCCGGTGGATTGGCGGCGGCTTTATCCCGAAGGCGGTCAATGTATTAAACTTCCTCCCTATCCCTGGCAGCGGGAACGTTATTGGTACACCGATGAATTTCCCGAAAC
The DNA here is from genome assembly GCA_964015645.1 of uncultured bacterium. Lineage (GTDB taxonomy): Bacteria > Calditrichota > Calditrichia > RBG-13-44-9 > J075 > CAXHHS01. Next base: position 3,522 of record CAXHHS010000584.1, on the reverse strand, counting down.
CGCTCTCCAAAACAAAAAACCGGTTCCCCTCACCCCTAATACTGATGGCACGAATGGTAAAATGGACATCGCAAATTTTCTGAAAGAAAATTTGTATCAGATTGAATGGCAACTTCAACCTGCTGCTGAAAAGGGCGAAGATCGGGTAGCATCTAACGGGTATTGGCTGCTTTTTGCAGACCATCTCGGCGTTTCGAGCCACCTGGCTGAGCATTTTAAAACAGCCGGCCATCAGTGCATCCTGGTGAAGCCCGGAACTAAATTCGAACGAGTGAACCGGAATAACTACATCGTTAACCCATCCGATATAACGGATTTTATAAAGCTCTACGACGATGCAGTTAAAAACTCCCTGGCAGAATGCGAGGGAATCATTCACTTATGGAGTTTGAACAAACCAAAATCCAACGAACCGGGCCTCGAGACGATTGATAAGACAATTGAGTTGAGCTGTTTTAGCTTGCTGTATCTCCTGCAAGTATTAAGACCGGATGAGCGTGAAATTATGCCCCGGTTATGGTTGGTCACCAATGGCGTGCAACAGGTGGTAAAAAGCGATCAAACCATATCCGTTGCACAAGCGCCGTTTTGGGGAACGAGTCGAGTTGCCGCTAATGAATACCCTGGGTTGAAGTGCACAAATATCGATCTGGGCGCTACTTGTACTGAAGCGGAACTCAATTGTTTAATTGAAACGATATTGGCGAATGGAGAAGAAGATCGGATCGCCATCCGGGAGGCAGATCGTTATGTCGCCAGCTTAAAGCAGTACGGCAATGAGCCGGTGAAAGATACGCCACTAACGGATTGGCAAAACGGCACTTACCTCATTACCGGCGGCCTGGGAAGCCTGGGAATTTTAACCGCCAAATGGATGACCGAACAGGGCGCAAACAGTCTCGTTTTGGTTGGGCGCAGCGAGGCTTCCGAGCAGGCAAAGGAAGCGCTGGCCGAAATGAAACAATCCGGCGCCCAAATTAAAACAATTCAAGCGGACATAACGATCGAGGAGGATGTTGAACGAATCCTGGGAACGATCAAGCAATCCTCACCGGCCCTCAAGGGAATTGTTCATGCCGCCGGGGTGTTAGGAGACACCACAATTCGGAATATGGATCGTGCAAAATTTAAAAGGGTATTGGATCCGAAAGTGAAAGGCGCCTGGCTTTTACACAAGCATACAAGCGCCCTTTCCCTGGATTTTTTTGTGATGTTTTCCTCAATTTCATCTACTTTAGGCCAGGCCGGGCAATGTAACTATGCGGCGGGAAATGCTTTTTTGGATTCATTAGCGTACTATCGAAAAAATATCGGGCTACAGGCCACAAGTATTAATTGGGGGCCCTGGGGAGAAGTTGGCCTGGCTGTTTCCCAGGCTGTTCGCGGCGAACGACAAGCTTCTTTCGGTATGTTAAGTTTTTCTCCGGCGCAGGGGATTGCAGCGCTCCAATACATACTTCGCCATTCAATAACACGTGCCGCGGTTATGCGCTTTGATGTCCTGAAGTGGTGCAATAGCTTTCCGCAGGCAGCGCAATCGCCTTTTTTTCGGATGTTATTAAACGCTTCAAACAACGCTGCAACAACAGCCAGTCCCCCAGTTCCGGCTGTTTCTCTCAGGCAAAAATTACGGGATACGCAAGTTGAGGAAAAGCGCCGGGAAATTTTAGTGGCATTCCTGCAAAAACAGGTCGCGGAAGTAATAAATCTCAAAAATAAAACGGTTCCTGTCGATGCACCATTTCGCCAATTGGGATTGGATTCGTTGATGGCGCTGGAATTTAAAACCAGGCTTGAGAGTCGCCTGGAACTCAAAATTAGAGCATCCGTTTTCTTCATCCATCCGACGATCTCTTCTTTGGCAAACCAGCTAATGTCAATGCTCGGGAATTTGCCAGAAAACTCAAGAACCACTGAAACAAGCCAGGGAGAACACAGCGTTAAATCCAATAGTTTGAAGAAATTGGCTAAATTTTGGAAACGATAATGCCTATCTTAAAACGAATACCATGGTGCAATTTATATTAGAAAGGCATTTTTTATAGCAAAATAATTATGGGCAAAATAATTAAAGAAAAATCATTTTGCCCATAATTATTTTGCCTTTCATTCTTTTAAATGCTCTTTAACTCTCTTGCCTTTATATTTTTCTTTCCGCTGGTAGTAGCGATCTATTTCGCAATTCCCTATCGCTATCGCTGGGGATTTTTGCTGGCGGCCAGCTATTATTATTATGCCAGTTGGAAGGTAGAATATCTGCTGCTGATTTTTGCCAGCACCCTGGTGGATTATTGGGCGGGGTTGCAAATGGGCAAACAGCCGGATCGCGCCCAGCGCCGCCCTTACCTGTTTGCCAGCTTGCTAGTAAATATCGGGCTGCTGTTCTTTTTTAAGTATTTTAACTTTACCAACGATACGCTTCGCAGTGCATTTACCTGGTTTGATCTGAATTATGTCATTCCCAATTCCGATCTGCTGCTGCCAATTGCAATTTCTTTTTATACTTTTCAAACTCTTTCTTATACCATCGAGGTGTATTATGGCAGCCAAAAACCGGAACGGCACTTCGGCATTTTTGCGCTTTATGTAAGTTTCTTTCCCCAATTGGTCGCCGGGCCAATTGAGCGTTCGCAACGCCTTTTGCCGCAATTTCACCGGCAGTACGGATTCGACTACCAGCGCGTAACAGCCGGTTTGAAACGAATGGCCTGGGGGTTTTTCAAAAAGCTGGTAATTGCCGATCGCCTGGGTGTTTATACCATGGAAGTCTTCAACAACCCGGATGCTTATAGCGGCTGGCCGGTATTTATTGCGATGATATTTTTCGCTATCCAGGTTTATTGTGATTTGGCCGCTTACTCGGATATTGCCATTGGCGCTGCAAAAGTTATGGGCTATGAATTGATGGAGAATTTCCGCCGGCCCTTTTTTGCTGAAAACCTGGGAAAATTCTGGGAGAATTGGCACATTTCCGTATCGAGCTGGTTTCGTGATTATGTATTTTTTCCAATCGCAGAAAAATATCCTTCCGTTTCCGGGCGTATTATTAGTTTGTTCGTTACCTTTATTATTATTGGTTTGTGGCATGGCCCTAATTGGACTTATGTTGCTTTCGGTGCCCTGCATAGTTTTTGGTTAATTGTCTCTTTCACCACAATTTCCCCGAGATTAGCGTTTTGGGGGCGTTTACAAAAGTTAATATTCGGGTCAGGTTTAAAATTGGCCGTTAAGGAAAGCATATGGCAAGCTATTTCCGCTGGCCGAGGCTTAATAGGCCGGTTAACAATGCTTTGTTTTTTAGTATTAACATTCGTTTTTTTAGGCGTTAACTCGATTTGGGATTATTTTACGCTTATCAAACAGGCATTGATGTTTTCGGCAGATTGGCACTTCCCTGCCGGCTTCCACAACGTTGAAATGGGAATTATCATCGCTGTTTTAACACTGCTCTTTGACCACTCACATCTCCGTCTAAACTGTCTCTTATACACATCTGACGCTGCCGACGAGCTTCTTGGTGTA